>JAFDZJ010000205.1 GCA_018266965.1 Bacteroidota bacterium | reverse complement strand
GCTTTGGATAAATATGATGATAATATCAATAAAATAGAGCCAACCATAGCAGTTATTACTGATTATGAAGAAAATTACAGCCAATTTGTGCAAAGTATTACAGCTGGTGGAATACTCATCTACAATCCAGAAAATAAAGCACTTTGCCAAACAATAGAAAATTCTGAAAAATACTGCAGGAAACTCCCTTTCTACTCACCAAATTATCAAATAATGGACAGCAGTACTTTTTTGGAAACAGATTTGGGTATATTACAAATAAATATTTCTGAAGAAAAAATAAATTTAGTAGAAGCAACAAGACTCTTGTGCCAACAATTAGGAATACAGGAAGAAGAATTTTATGAAGCTCTTATTAATTTTAAAATTTGTAAATGAAATTGCACTTGCTAGTTGAATCTGCCTTACAGATTTCTGTAAGCTTTTTTTATGTCTAATGACAAAAATGATTAACTTTACACAAATACAATCATTACTAATATGAGCTATATACAATTGGGAAATATCCCACAAAAAAGACATGTTGTTTTCAAATCCGAAAAGGACGAATATTACTATGAACAACTTTTTGGAACCGAAGGATTTCATGGTATTTCGTCGTTGTTGTACCATATCCACAGACCTACACAAATCATCAGCGTAGGCGAACCAAAAGATGTAAGTCCAAAGGTAGCTATAGAAAAAAACGCCACTCCTAGAATGTTCAAAGGGAGAGATGTGCAACCAGAAGACGATTTCATGGATAGTAGAAAAATTTTGATGTTCAATGGAGACCTCAAGATGGGACTTGCTAAACCTAGAAAATCCATGGATTATTTTTATAAAAATGGAGATTGCGACGAATTGCTTTTCGTACACGAAGGAGAAGGCATCATGAAAACCATGCTAGGAAATATAACATTTGGCAAAGGCGATTACCTAATTATTCCTAGAGGGACAATTTACCAAATGGAATTCAAATCCGAAGAAAATGCTTTTTTGGTTGTAGAAGCCCATTCGCCAATCTACACACCCAAAAGATACCGTAATGAATTTGGACAATTATTGGAACATTCTCCATTCTGTGAAAGAGATATAATAGCTCCAACATTTGTAGAACCAAAAGACGAAAAAGGAGAATTCCTGATCAAAGTAACAAAAGAAAATCAACTTTGGGATTTCATATACGCCACTCACCCTTTTGATGTTGTTGGTTGGGACGGATATTTTTACCCTTACAAATTCAACATCAAAAACTTTGAACCTATTACAGGAAGGGTGCATCTACCACCACCAATTCATCAAAATTTTGAAGCGCACAATTTTGTCGTTTGTTCCTTTGTAGCTAGGTTATATGATTATCATCCACAAGCAATTCCTGCTCCATACAACCATTCCAATATTGATTCGGACGAGGTATTATTTTATACCGAAGGAGATTTCATGAGTCGTAATCATATCGACCTAATGGATTTCACACTACACCCAGGAGGAATTGTACACGGGCCACATCCGGGAGCTATGGAAAGAAGTATTGGTAAGAAATCAACAGAAGAATATGCGGTTATGGTGGATCCTTTCCGACCACTACAACTTACCGAAGAAGCTATGAAGGTGGAAGATCCTACCTATCTAACTTCTTGGTTGGAAAATACCAGCAACCACAAAGAAGATAGAAGTCAAGAATAAAAAATTGCCCTTGAAAAAGGGCTTTTTCTTTTAGAAAAGCTCTGTTTTATTTTTTTAGTTCTATAACCAATTTAGTATATTTGTAAAATATAAAATTAAATTTTAATGAAAACACAAAAAATAGGAATTACTTTTTCGGCTTTCGATTTGCTACATGCAGGACATATAAAAATGTTGGAAGAAGCAAAGACAGTTTGCGACTATCTTATTGTAGGACTACAACTGGATCCAACCCTAGACAGACCCAACAAAAACAAACCCACACAATCCATTGTAGAAAGATATATACAACTGAAAGCTTGTAGAAGTGTTGATGAAATTATCCCATATAATACGGAAGACGATTTGATGGATATTTTGAAATCTTTTGTGATAGATGTAAGGATAATTGGGGACGATTATAGAGATACCAACTTTACAGGAAAAGAATATTGTGAGCAAAAAGGAATAGAAATATACTACAACAAAAGAGACCACCGTTTTTCTACATCGGACCTGAAAAAAGCTGTTTACGAGCAAGAACTGAAAAAAATTACTGCCCAATAATGAAGCTAGTTAGTACACCTCTGCAAGATTGCTACATTATAGAACCTACCATTTTTGAAGATGAAAGGGGATATTTTTACGAAAAATTCAATGAAAAAAGATTTCAAGAATTAAGTGGAATCTCTGGACATTTTGTACAAGACAATGTTTCCAAATCCAGCTATGGAGTCCTTCGAGGAATACATTTGCAAAAAGGAGAGGACGCACAAGCCAAACTAGTATCCTGCTTGGAAGGAAGTGTATGGGATGTTGCCGTAGATCTTAGACCTACTTCTCAAACTTTCGGAAAATGGTTCGGAGTCGAATTGTCTGCCGACAACAAGTTGCAGCTCTATATACCAAGAGGGTTTGGACATGGTTTTGCAGTATTGAGTCCAAAGGCAATCTTTGCATACAAATGCGACAATTATTACAAAAAAGAAGCCGAAGGCGGAGTCCTTTGGAATGATCCTGATTTGCAGATAGATTGGCGATTACCAAAAGACAAAGTAATACTCTCCGACAAGGATCTACAACAACAACTATTCATCGAAAAAAATTATTAAATAAAAACAACTTCAATGTTATTCTCCAATCAACAAAACAAATCTACCAATTACGAAATTTGGCAAGAAAAAAGAAAACAAGGAATTTGGAAATATTCTTTAGTAAAACCATTAGTACAGGCAATATTATTTGTAATAGTAATGTCAGTGGTTTTTTGGATAATGAATTATTTTTCCCAAGACAAAATAATATACACAACCAAAGGTTATGTTGTAATGTTTCTAATGATGTTCATATTTATGTTCTTTTTCAGAAGAATGGAATTTAACCAAAATGAAAAATGGTATAAAAAACATTCTGAAAATTTGAATTCGGAAAAACAGTAGACAGCTTCATTTTTTTCACGGCGTTTGCGTTTGGAGATTTATAAATCAATGATTATCAAAACATTGTGCTGTATTTTTTTTTAAATGCGAACACCGTGATTATTTTTTATAAAAATCTTGTTCTTTTTCTTTAAATTCTATGTTGGGGTCAAGGATTTCTAGGATAATATTTTTTATAGAAACAAAAGCATCTTCCAAAGAGCCTTTTTCAAAAGACACTTCAACAGGTCCATTATTCACATTGGCAAAACTCCAAATTCCGGCAGTTATTTCCTCATGATGAAATTGAGGTAAATTTTCCACAACAAACTGATAAATACAAAGCTGTAAGGCTTGTTTTCTTTCTTTATTAAAAAAGAAAGTTTCGATATTTTTCTCTTCTATTTTTAGGTTTAGTCCTTTGGTTTTTCCAGTTTTATAGTCCAGTACTCGTAGTTTGCCATTCAGTCGGTCTATTCTATCAATATACCCTTGGAATGATACAGTAAGCTGTTCATTTACAAAAAATTCCACCTCTTGAAATCTATATTCCAAAGCTACAATTTCCAAGGTATTACCTTCTTCTATCAACATTTTGTCGTACAACAATATTTGCGATAGTACTTTGGTTGCAAGTTTTTTGTGGATATAATTAATACCTTTATCATAAAATTCTGGTTGATGTTTCAGTTTGTCGATTGCGAAACTTATTCCGGCATTAATTTTATGCTCCAAATCATCGAAAAAATCTTTAGAAATACTGCAGCCGACTTGGTCTTTGTAGATGTACTCCAAAGAAAAATGAAGCAAATTCCCATAATTTCTGATTGACAATTCTTCTTCCATTTCTACCGATTCTTTTGCAAGAAGTACTTTGTCCATATAGAAATCGATAGGATTATAGATATAGCTATTGAGATGAGAAACTGCAATTTTATCTTTCCAAATCTGCAATTGCTCCATTACAAAATTTGTTTTTGGGATAGTTACCAATTCATTCGAGATAGGTTCCGAAGTGTTTTCAACAACTATAGACTTCAATTCGTGTGGAGATTCTATTTCTAGCTGTGTGATGAATCTACTTTTCTCACCAGTATTCACACCGGACGAAGACGAGTTGTACAATAGGAAAACATTTTTGGAATCTTGTATCAATCGGTAGAAATGATAGGCGTAAATACTATCATTTTCCAAAAAAGTTTGCAATCCGAATTCCTTTCTAACATCATAAGGCAAAAAAGTATTTTGGGTATTTCCTAGTGGTAATTTTCCTTCATTCACGGATAGCATGATAATGTTTTGAAAATTCAAAAGTCTGGTTTCTAGCAATCCCATTACTTGCAAACCATTGAGCGGTTCGCCTCGAAAATCAATGTTTTCTAACTGTATCAATTGATGAACCAACAATTCTAACGCTTCTATACTTATAGAATAGTTATAAGGCAAGAGTTGGTTGTTCAACACAACAAAAGATTGCTCAAACAAAGAAATGTTTTCATAGGTTACATCATCAAAATCATAAAATTTCAATTGTACACAAAAATCAATCAACAAAGCAATGAACCCTTCAATAGTGCTGGGTTTTACCAAAAGTGGAAAGCAGGTAAGAGAGGAAAGATATTCGGTTAATATTTTTTTGGAAACAAAAATGATATTTCTTTCTTCGATATAATTTTTGAATTTCTGGATAACTTCTTCTTCTTGCTCTACCTTTGGCAAGGAATCAATTATTTTCAATAGATCCGAGTAATAGTAAGAAGACTCTTTTTTTGCTAATTGTTTTTGGAGATAAAAAATTTGTTTTATAGCATTGGAAAAAGAAAGATTTTTCAGTGGAAATCCCATTGTAATATTGATACTATCCACCATGGACAATGTTTCCAAAGAGGCGGGTAACAAGTTTTCATCTAGTAATACCACGGCGGTATTATTCCAATTTTTTTTAGGAATTTCTGTTAGGATATCTGGTAACACTTTGGTTTGGGAAACATTCCCAAAAACCTCGAAAACTTTTATATTTTTTTGTTGTAGAAAATCATTTTCTATCCAGTGAAATTCTCTATTATTGTTGAATTCTTTCCAATTCTTATGTTCTCTAATAAAAGCACCTGCTTCCTGTTTGGCGTCATTACAATAATAGTTGTCTGCTTGGAAAAAACAATCTGCTTTGTCCCATTGCAAGAGTGATTTCATTAGTTTTTTTTCTACGGGAGTCAAAGCATTAAAACCAGCAAATACCCAGTATTGAGAAGTTTGTTTGGCAAAGTTTTCAATTTTGGATTTAGCAATTTCATGTATCATTCCGGAAGTTGCCAAATTTTCTTCGGACAATTTCTGCTTGAGAATAGGTAGAAAAACATTCATCTTTCGCCAAAAATCCAAATATTTATTCCTGGGAAGATTAGGATTATCCGAGAGGTTTTCTGCCCAATTTTTTATTCTTTCCTCGTCCAACATAAAATCCAAAACGGATTTTTCATCATTAGAAAATTTCAAAATATCATCCCAATCTTTCAGTAGTGTTGGAAACCACTTCAAAAATTCGTCAATAGATTCTTGAGGGTGTAATTCTTGATAAATTTTATAAGCGAAAAACCATAGTGCAACGCCGGAAATCTCGTGTTTTCCTGATATTTCTTTTATCAGATCTTGTATGGAATAAAATTGTGGTAAGAAACCGGAGTATTGTTTTTCCATCAATATTTTTTTGATGAATACCATGGGTCTTTTCCCGGGTAGTACGATACTGACATTAGACAAATCATCGTATTTGGAGAGTAATTCGGTAATTAGCTTATCAAGAAATTTCATTGGTTGTAATAATTTTAAAACAAATTTTGAAGAATTTAAAAATACAATTTATTTTTCATTATCAACAGAATTAAAAAATAAAAATTGAAAACAATTTTCCATTAGAAAAACTCCATAGAGTTAATAATGAAATTATCAGTCCGATAATCCGTGTCAGAAACAAATTTAACCCATTGATAAATAAAGGTTTTTATATCATTTTTAATGATAAATCACCGGAAAAAATATTTTTTTTATTAAATATCACAAATGACTAATCTTTTCATTGGATAGTTGTTGTAGTTTGAACCAAAGCCCTACTGTAATTTATATTTTGATAGTTTTAGTTTCAGACCATGATTAAAATCAACCTATCAAGATGAGGTAAATCATACCAAATGGTCTTTTATTTATTTATCTTTGTGGTATGAAAACGGTATCGGTATTCATATTATCATTAATAGTCTTTATGGCGAGCTTTCAAAGTTCGTTGGTCAATATCGATTACTATATCAATCAGGATTTTTACGAAGCCCATTGTACCAACAAAGACAAACCGGAAATGGAATGTCATGGTAAATGTCAGGTAAAATCCAATTCTGAAAAAGAAAATGGCATCATGCAAGTTGCAAAATTTTGCTATGAATTTAATTTTGTTCCTCAAACTGAAATAGAATTTCATAAAGACTTGGAAAATCCAAATTGGAAAACAGCCAATGGATTTTCAAATGTTATCGACCCTCTTTTAAAAGGAACGACACGAAAAATCCCACATCCTCCGGAAATTTAATTGTTATTTATAAGCTTTTTCAACATTTAGCTTTCTTAAAAATCTTTTCCTGTATTTTAAAATAGAGGAAAGACAATCCATCTCAAATTTTGAAATTATACTTTATCTAAAAAGATATTTGTAAAATTTCTACTACCTAACAATTAAAATTTATATAATGAAATCAACATTAAAAATGATTTTAGCAGGATTCGTATTCGCTATATCCCTTATTTCTTGCAGAACTTCTGAAGAACCAACTATAGAACCAACTATCGACAACAACCTTACGATAATAAAAACAATTTCTAACGATACACACAATATTGAACTCTATTCTAAAACCGGACAATTAGGTCAAGGTTATCAAGATATCAGCATCAAAATAAAAAATAAGGTGAGTGGTCAATATGAAAAAAATGCGACTCTATCGTGGTTGCCAATGATGCACATGACTTCTATGACCCATTCTTGTCCTCGTTCTGAAATTAAAAAAGCAAATGCCGACGGAAGCTTGTACAACGGATACATTGTTTTTACCATGGGTCAAAATGCAAGTGAATATTGGGATATAAAAATTGACTATACCATCAATGGAAATTCTTATACAGCAACTTCCGTTCTGGATGTTCCGGTAGCTTCCAAAAGAAATATAAACTCTTTTACAGGTACGGATAATAACAAATATATCATGGCTTTTATAGAACCTACAACTCCCAAAACAGGAACAAACGATTTGGTTGTTGGGGTTTGGAAAAAAGCAGATATGAATAATTTTGAAACCGTAAATGCTTATACTGTAAAAATAGATCCAAGAATGCCAAGTATGGGAAACCATTCTTCACCCAACAATGTGAATGCTACCCAAATTACAGGAAATGCTTTCTACACAGGAAAATTATCACTTACCATGTCCGGCTATTGGAAGATAAATCTTCAATTAGCCGATGCAGCAGGAAATATTCTGAAAGGCGAAAATGTAACCGAAGCTAATCCTGCCAGCAGTATTTTCTTTGAAATAGAATACTAAAAACGGCATCATAAATTCTACTCCATAAATCTAAGGTTTTAGTTTTATGGAGTGGAAACTTATGAAACATCAACTTTTATTCAAAACACACAAAATCTTTTAAAATCAAAAGATTAGCTTTTCCATATCACCTAAAACCCAATATCATGAACAAAACGGTCATTATATTATCAAGTCTATTTTTATCGCAAATTCTCTATTCACAAACCCATAAAGACAGTCTGAAATCATATGGAATACAAGAAGTTATCGTCATTAAAACCACCAATATTTCCAACAAAGAAAACAAACCCTTGGGAAGTATTGATGATTATTTAGCAAAATCTTCGCATATTGATATGATTAGGAGGGGTGCTTATGCTTGGGAACCCACCATTAATTCTATGGCTACAGAAAGAACTCTGGTTACTATTGATGGAATGAGAATTTTTGGTGCTTGTACAGACAAAATGGATCCTATTACTTCTTATGTAGAAGTTTCTAATCTTTCTTCTGCAAAAATAGTCAGTGGACAACAAGGTTCTTGTCATGGTAGTACCATTGGTGGCTCTGTAGATTTAGTCCGAACCAAAGGAACTTTCGGAAATCCAAAATGGAATTTTAATCTCAATACCGGTTTTGAATCTGTAAATTCACAAAAAATTATAGGTGCAGGAATTTCTGTGAAAAATCCCAATTTCTACAACGAAACAAATTTTATGATGCGTAACGCCGAAAATTACTACGCCGGAAATCATATTGAAATAGAACATTCGCAATTTAAAAAATTCAATCTTTCAGAAACCTTTGGAGTGAAAATGGGAGAAAACAAATTAATTGAAGCTTCTGTTATCTATGACAAAGCAACAGATGTTGGCTATCCTGCTCTTCCAATGGATATTTCACTCGCCGAAGCGTTAATCACTTCTTTGAAATTCCAATATCATCCTATCGGGAAAAAACTCAATCATTGGGAAACAAAAATTTATTACAATCACATTACCCACCGAATGGACGATACCAAAAGACCTTCCGTTCCTATCCACATGGATATGCCGGGTTGGAGTACCACTTATGGATATTACAGTAAATTGAATTTCGATTTTAATAAACACACCCTCTTAATAAACCTTGAAGGTTATCTGAACAAATCTTTGGCAGAAATGACAATGTACCCTAATAATCCCGGGGAGAAACCAATGTTTATGCTTACTTGGCCAGATGTAAAAACCATCAACCAATCTCTATTTATAGAAGACAAATACAATTTCAACGAAAATTCCAGTTTAAAAGCATTAGCATCATTAGGGTTTCATTATAACAATATCGACAGCCAACTCGGATTGGAAAGTTTGCAGATTTTCTATCCTACTATGAAAGCATCAAAAACCAGAATTTTAAAAAATATTGCCATTAATTACGAATGGAAAAAAGACCTCTTTTCGGCTGGTACAGGATTGGCGTATGGCGACAGAGCTCCATCGGTATCCGAAGGTTATGGATTTTACCTTTTCAATTCGGCAGAAAAATATGATTATATAGGAAATCCTAATCTGAAAAATGAATCTTCCATTGAAGCTAATGCTTTTTTAGGATTAAAAACCTCAGCTTTCTCAGTAAAATTAAATGCTTCTTATTTCAATATTCAAAACTATATCGTGGGTCAAGTTTTACAAAATGCAATACCAATGACTATTGGAGCAAAAGGGGTGAAAATGTATTCCGCTTTGGAAAGAGTACACATTATCAATATTGGATTAAACCTTGAAACAAAGATGAATGAAAACCTGAAATGGACAGGACAACTTACCTACAATCAAGGTGAGGACATGAACAATAATACTCTCCCATATATCAGTCCAATTGCGTACAGAACAGCTTTGGCTTTTGAAAAAAAATCATTTAGTACAGAAATTTCTGTAATCGGAAATGCCAAACAAAACAAATTTGCAGCAATCTATGGCGAATCCGAAACCCCAGCGTATGCCATACTCAATGCCAATATAGGTTACTTACTGAAATGGGAAAACTACAGAATTTTAACAAAAATAGGAGTAGAAAACATCTTCGACACCTATTATTCTACCTATTC
>JAFDZJ010000204.1 GCA_018266965.1 Bacteroidota bacterium | reverse complement strand
TTTGAAATATTTCTTCTTATATTTACACCTTATGTTAATCAAATAACATCTAATGAAAATTAATAGATTAAAAATCATTCTTGCCGAAAAAGAGAAAACCAACAAATGGTTAGCCGAGCAATTGGGCAAAAGCGAAGTTACCGTTTCCAGATGAGAAACCAACGAAATACAACCATCGATGGAGATGTTTTTAGCGATTGCCAAGTTGTTGGATGTTGATGTAAGACAGCTTATTAACGCAACCAAATAATTAAAAAAGATATAAAAATATAAAATGAACCAAACTGTACATAATAAATTAATCTCCTTTATCTGGAGCATCGCCGATGATTGTCTTAGAGATGTTTATGTTCGTGGAAAATATAGAGATGTTATCCTGCCCATGGTAGTGTTGAGAAGATTGGACGCTTTGCTTGAACCTACTAAAGAAAGGGTTTTGGAAGAAGTAGATTTTCAGAAAAACACCATGAAGTTTACCGAATGGGATGACAAAGGAATGACCGCTGCTTCTAAATATGTTTTCTACAATACCAGCGAATGGACTTTGCAAAGCCTCCACGCCAACGCTACCAATAGCCAACAGATTTTATTGGGAAATTTCGAAGACTACCTTAATGGGTTCAGTGCCAATGTACAAGAGATTATTGGTATGTTTAAGCTTCGTGCACAAATCAAGCACATGGCTAACAAAGATGTATTGTTGGATGTATTAGAAAAATTTACCTCTCCGGATATTAACCTCACGCCTTTTGAAAAATTAGATTCAGGAGGAAGAAAACTACCTGCGCTGACCAACCTTGGAATGGGTTATGTTTTTGAAGAGCTGATTCGTAAATTCAATGAGGAAAATAACGAAGAAGCCGGAGAACACTACACACCAAGAGAAGTAATCGACTTGATGACGCACATGGTTTTTGAACCGATTAAAAATCAAATTTCTTCGGTAATTACCATTTATGACCCGGCTTGCGGAACAGGAGGAATGCTCACAGAATCGGAAAATTTTATTACCGATCCCGATGGCGAAATCAAAGCCACCAATACCGATGTATATCTTTTTGGGAAAGAGGTGAATGACGAAACTTATGCCATTTGCAAATCGGATATGATGATCAAGGGCAAAAACCCCGAGCATATCAAAGTGGGTTCTACACTTTCTACCGATGAATTTGCAGGTACAAAGTTCGACTTTATGCTTTCTAATCCACCGTACGGAAAAAGCTGGGCGAGTGAACAGAAATACATAAAAGACGGAAAAGAGGTCATCGACAATCGTTTTAAAATTAAATTAGAAAATTACTGGGGCGAAGATGAAGAAGTAGATGCTGTACCCCGCTCGAGTGATGGACAGTTGCTTTTCTTGATGGAAATGGTGGACAAGATGAAACCCTTGACCGATAAAAACAAAATCGGAAGTCGTATTGCTTCGGTACACAACGGTTCCAGCCTTTTCACCGGTGATGCCGGTGGTGGTGAAAGTAATATTAGAAGATATATTATAGAAAACGATTTGCTGGATGTCATTATCCAATTGCCCAACAATATTTTTTACAATACCGGTATTACTACTTATATCTGGATATTGACCAACAACAAACCCACTGATCGAAAAGGAAAAGTACAGCTGATAGATGCCAGTGAAATGTACCAAAAACTACGCAAAAATTTGGGCAATAAAAACTGCGAACTCAGCAAAACGCATATCACTGAGGTAGTAAACTGCTATTTGGAGTTGAGTGAAAAGGAAAAAGAAGGCGAACAAAAATTAGCAAGTAAAGTATTTGATAATAGTGATTTTGGTTATTATAAAATCAATATCGAAAGACCAAAACGATTGAAAGCTCAGTTTAGTACAGAAAAAATCGAGGTTTTAAAATGGGATAAAGTCCAACCCGAATTTTCAAAATACCTGTTTGAACAATACGGACAAGAAATATACAGTGGCTTGGAAAACCACAAAAAAACCATTACAGAATACATTGATAAAAATGAGCTGAACCTCAATGTAAAGCAAGTGGCTGCTTTCCTGAAAAAAGAAACCTGGACTAATCAAAAAGAATTACACCAAACCGCTCAATCGCTGATGGATGCCATAGGAACAGAAGTGTATAACGATTTTAATATTTTCGCCAAAAAGGTAGAAGAAGTTTTGAAAAAAGACAAAATAAAACTTTCTGCCACAGAAAAGAAACAAATCCTCGATGCTGTAAGCTGGTACGATGAAACCGCAGAAAAAGTTATCAAGAAAACAGAAAAACTCAGCGGACAAAAGTTAGAAGATTTACTGGCATATTTGGGTTGTGAAGAAAATGATTTGCCGTATTATGGCTATTTTCCAGCTTCGAGTGCCTCAGCTGCCGGGAAAAGTGGCGAATACATCGTTTACGAAACCGAAAGCGATTTGCGAGACAGCGAAAGTATTCCACTAAAGGAAAATATCCAAGAATATTATTTGCGAGAAGTAAAACCTTTCGTAGAAGAAAGCTGGATAGCGTTAGATTCTGTAAAGATTGGCTATGAGCTGAGCTTCAATAAATATTTTTACCAACCTGTGCCTTTGCGTTCTTTGGAAGAAGTAACCCAAGATATTTTGGCTTTGGAAAAAGAAGGCGATGGATTGTTGGCGGAAATTTTAAAATTGTCTTGAACAGGATTTATAAGATTAACAGGATGAACAGGATTAAAGTTTTAAATTAAAGTTTAAATTCAATTTTATGGAAAAAATAACGGATATCAATGAATTGACAAGAAAAGTAATTGGCTGTGCTATGGAAGTTCACAACCAGATGGGGAATGGTTTTCAGGAAGTTGTTT
>JAFDZJ010000203.1 GCA_018266965.1 Bacteroidota bacterium | reverse complement strand
TTTAAAATCGGCCTTACATTAAGCACTGCTAATCTAATAATATTTCTTCCACCTACCGTTAGCTTGAGGAATATATTTCGTGGCGGAATATGAAGGATTGCAGGTAACGCCCGGGTATTGCCGAAGGCGTGGAGTTTTAGCACTACCGCTCAACAGAAATACCAAAGTTTAAATTTAGTAAAATTGTTTCATAGTATTCCGTCCGCCACGCTTTTGGCAATACCATGTAATGTGCAGGCGGATTTGTCTAACGAAATGGTTTTAATTGTGTCAGGGGTTCTCTGGAAGCGTCGGCAAGCAACACAGTTTTACGAAGCGGTTGAGTTGTGTCAGGCTGTAAATGTGTGGTACTTTTGTCGAGCCGTCCGTCAAAAAGTTCTTTGAAAAGTTGGTTGTTTTGGGATTTGTCTATAAATTGTTCATACATTTGCGCCCAATTAATGATTTTTTTGTTAAAAATTGCTAATAAACACCTGATTTGCAACATTTTTGACAATAATACGTTGTAATCATTAATTAAGAATCACTAAATTACGAATCATGGAAGAACTAAAAAAACGAGTTGACTTTGTTTTCGATGGATTCTTCTATTTCTTCGGTTTTATTGAAAATCCTGCTGGCAAAAAAGCGAAAGAAATCTTAGAAGATACTCCCGCAGAGAAAATCAAGGCAGATTTAAAGAAAATAAACAAAGAGTACCGCAAAAAATACAACGAAATGCGGAAAGAAGTTTTGTGCCTTGAGTAATCGTTCCAATCATAACAAAAAGAAGGTAGTTGTCCGTCCCGACCAAACAGTCGAGGGAACGAGTTTTGAGGGTATAATACCAGACCCCGAAACTTTAAAAGAGTTGGAACAACTTGCTCCTGGCTGTACAAAAAAATGGATGGAACTTGCTGAGAGTGAAATAAAAAGTCGCCAGAAGAATGAAGGCAGAATAACATGGACTTTTAGAACAAGCACTATACTTGGTCAAATTTTAGCATTTGTAAGTAGCTCTATGATTTTTGCTGTTGGCTGTTACGCATTATACCTTGGTCACCCAACCGCAGGAGCTACGATTATAACTGGGAGTGCAGCAAGTGTTATTGCTGCATATTATTTCCGCAGCCATCGTAATAAAGATTAATTTCAAATCAATTTACTTTAAAAGAAGCGTCTGCAAGATTTTAG
Source organism: Bacteroidota bacterium (assembly GCA_018266965.1). Classification (GTDB taxonomy): domain Bacteria; phylum Bacteroidota; class Bacteroidia; order Flavobacteriales; family Weeksellaceae; genus Amniculibacterium. Next base: position 2,027 of record JAFDZJ010000203.1, on the reverse strand, counting down.
CTCTTTTTCAGGGTTGGTCTGTGTCCAGCTTTGTGAGCCTGCAAATGTGCTAAAATGTGTCCGAGCCAAAGAAGCCGGGCAGAATTAAAACACTTTGAAAAACTAAAGATGAATGTCAACGGTCTGCCGATTAGTGAACGGTCGCACCGCTTGCACATTACGTTTTGGCGCTTGGCGCAGTGGCGGATTTCGGAGCACAAAACTGCCAATACACCACAAAAGTTGATGCGAGGTAGAATGTTCAATTATCCACGTCACCCGCCATTGAGCCAAACGCCTGTTAGCACCAGTTTTTCTCGTTATGTCGGTTGAGTTTTGTCCTTGTCATTGGTCGTTTTTCTTTCTTGATATTCAAAATAGTCAGTCGGAAAATATGATGCTAAATCTATTTCTGTGTCCTTGTCGAAAAAGCCATACGGAATATTCTTAACGAAACGGTATCCAAGAAGCAAATTTTCGTCCCACCATACTTGTCCAATGGGAGTCAAGCAGTTAATAAAAAGGAGGGCTTGCTCATGTGTTGTCAACTGTGCTCTAATTGTTTTTACGTATTCGTATTTATCAAAATCGGCTGTTTGCTTGTTCACATAACTCACGGTTTGGTAGAGATGACGATAATAGTGTCCAAGCCGTGATTGGTGTCCTTCAAAAGGAATGAATTTGAATTTGCGTTCTGATTTAACTGTGCTTTTGGTAGTGTCATTATTTAAAGTCTTTTCAAACTCGTCTACGAAAGATTGGTCGTAGCCTTTCAATGCTTCTTTTAGCATTCTTGAAGAGTTTGGTCCTACACCAAAAAACAAAGCATAGTATGAAATAATGAAAAGTTCTTTTTGATTGAAATTTTGATTTTTCTTAACTGCAACGTCTTTCGTGATTTTTAATATTTCACGAAATTCACGAATCATCATTACAAATATTTTTTTCCCGAAGTCATCACCGATTCCAATTTCAGCAACATTGTCTCGGTGCATTTTAATAAGTTCAAAATATTTCGTTTCAAATTTCTCAGCAGTTGATGCTTCTCGTTGGTTTTTAAGTGTCGAATACAGAAACACTACACTAACAAGAGCAAAAATTGTCCCTATATAACCACCAACAAAGTCACCAAGTTGTCCTGCTGTTGCTGGGTCAACTGTATTTGTCTCGGTGTAAGCCTTGGCAAAGAATATCAAATTAATAGCTATAAGTCCACCGATAATAGTTAGAATCTCGGTCAGATTTCTTGTCAACCAGTTTGGCTTTTTGTATGTGATATATGTCTGTTTTTGTGTCGTCATAAAATTGGTGCTAACGGTAGCCAGCTTTACGCAGTGCAGGTATTTGAAAAACTAAGCTTCACTTTAGCACTTATGCAAGCCTTAGCCGTTTGATTTGCTAATTTAATCTTTTCTCAGCAATATCAAACGGCTAAGGCGACGATAGAATTACAAATGCTCATTTACTTCTGACCGCCTGCATTGCGTAAAACTGTTGTTAGTGGCAGTTGTTGAGACTTCCGTTCAAATCTCTGGCTATCGTTGCGTGCTCGATAAAAAAAGTAATCAAATGCAAATTTGTTTGTCCTGAGTTAGAATAACAAATTAGTAAAATACAATCGCACAGTCATAGTAACCGAGTAATTGTCCGGAAATGAATTTGAAAATGTGAAAAAAAATACGAGAGTCAAAAATCCACATAACAAGCGATTCAGTGTCACACAACGAAACTGATAAAGTGAATACGCAAGTCAAGTTTTCAAACTCAGTCAAACAACAAACTTAGTCATTTAGCAAATGTGATAAAAAAGTCGGTCACTTAGATTTGAAAAAACACTTACAACTCAAAAATTAATTAGCAAGCTACTTAGTCAAAACATTTAACACAATCGAGCTAGAAAAGAATTTCAAATCCAATTGCCACTAACGGTTTTGGGCTTGGCGTTCGTGCGGGATTTCAGGGCACAAAACTGTCAACCCAGCACTAAAGTTGATTTGAAAAACTGCACTTGAATTTAAGCACTTCACCCCGCATGACGCCAAACCCAT
>JAFDZJ010000202.1 GCA_018266965.1 Bacteroidota bacterium | reverse complement strand
CAGAAAGGCAAAATTGTAAGACCATTTTTAACCTCAAAGACTGACGAAACGTACGGCACATAACAAGGGCTTTATGCAAGTGGGGCGAGACGGAACTCGTTCGGCAGTAGTTCTTTGTTGGGCAGCGGTGGGCTGACATTTTACTATCAACATTTATTCATACTTTCAGCATTGAAATAAAAAATGGGTTGATCGTCGGTTGGGCTGAAGGAATTCTAATCCCCACCTGCATAAAGCCCCGGGCGTTACCTGCAAGCTTTGAAGACTCTTCTAATCATATCACCATTTCTAATCGGTACAAGTTCTTATGGACAACTTGATAGATTTAAAGGCATTTGGATTACACCTACACAGGAACTTATGCAAATTTCTGACACCGGAGATTTGAAAAACGACAATTACCTTTCCAACTCAAAGCTAAGCGACGAAAATTTCGAATTATACATTTATGGTGATACATTGAGTTTTCAAAAGAGATATTATTCCTCTGCAACTAATTATGAAAAGTTGTACGTTGACAGATACGACCTGAAAGTAATTAAATCAAGTGATACATCATTTGTTGTTAGACCAGTATCATTTTTTTCAAAAAAATTCTTCCAGGACAACCCAAACTTGAAATTTACGAAACAGTCATTTTCGGTTAACACTACCATAAGATTTGAAAAAATTATTTTTCATACTACTGAGTGTTTTGGAATGTGTCCAGTTTATCATTTACAGGTTGACAAATCAAAACAAGTAAAACTAAACGCCCAAGTAGTTTACAAACCAAGAAATGGCTTTCAGACCGACACTGCTACACAAGGTTATTTTATTGGGCAGCTTAGTGACACTACTTTTGAAAAACTTATTAAGGCAATACAGACTTGCAATCTAAGAACGCTTAAAATGAATAATGCTCTTTGTTGCGATGGTTCAATAAGCACAATTATTGTTTATTTCAATGGAAAAAGGAAGTATTTTAAAACAATGTTTCCGCCGACAATAGCTAATGAGCTAATCAAGACCTTGTACGACATTTGTGAAGAAAGTGGTTTGACAAAGACATTCGACAAATTTAAAATTGAGGAATAAGCCAGCAGGTAACATTGCATTGGCAATATGGCGGTGCGACGAATAAATTCTCAGCTTTTTGTTCGTTAATCAGCTTCGGTTTCAGCAGACGAATAACACCAAGCAGTAGAATAAACAATGAGCTATTGTATCTTTAATCAGCAGCGGCATCGGGCAGACGTAACACAGAATACCACCACATCGCCAATGCTTCAACGTTAGCGGCTATTATAAAATGACACAACCATCATAAATGACATTCGAGAAACTCACAAATGGACACGACTGCGACTGCCTTGGAAAAACTTCAGTTCCGAGTTCGGAAGATATTTTTCTAAGAAAGTTACGTAAGCAACAACTGGAGGAAAAAGACTTCGAAACACATTGGGAACGAGGTATAGGAGTTGACAGCACTGAATGCGAAGACATTTGCAACTATAAGGCTATTTCAATTAATTTGACATCAGCCGAAATAGAGGATTCAATTTTTGAGCATTACAAAACGACTTTTTCTATAAACCCAAAAAAAGGTGGACATTGCTTGAAATTCAAATTTAAAGAAGGAGCTGGCAAAGTAATTTATGCTCCTGTTGTAGATGGAGACAGCCATCATAACTTCTTTAAATCTGACTTATTTGAATTGACACATTTAGAACCTGTAACCGTTATTAAGTTTGCCTAATGACTCCGATAGATACAAATAAATTGACCAAGGCGAGCTTAGAGCTTACAACAATTAGCTCAAGTTTTAAAGTTCTGCATTTTGACGACTTTCCTATTCTCTTTCTGGGAGTTAACAAATTCGGAAACAAAATATTAGGCTCTCATTTAGAAGAGGACGATGACAACAAAACAATTTTTACGATTCATTCAATATTGTCTAATAAAGACTACTACGATTTTATCAATAAAAAGAAATCGTATAAAGAAATATTGAAAGAAACTTCGACCAAATTTTTAGTTGAAAAAAGTTTTAGCGGAAAGGTTTTAGCATCTTACAATTTGGAATTTGATAATATACCAGAAGAGTATCAACCTTTAGAAAACTCATATTGTCCAAACTATAAAAAATCATTTTCATTTTCCTATTCTCTCGGATTAAAAGGCAAAGTCGCTGATTTGAACAGAGCTATAGCTGAAGAAGTCTCAAATATTCAGACAGCTTTCTCAGATTTCTTAGAAAATCGCTTAAAGAATTTGAAAAATTTCAATTTACAGCCTGCCGCTTACTTGCAACCATATACACCAGGTAGTTTTAAAATTAATCTTGAATTAGAGTACAAACAAGCAAAGGCACAAGACCTTTTCGCAAAAGTTCTTCCCTTCGATGAATACGTACATGAATATCTTAAATACATTACAACATCAATAGTTGCTGACAAAGACCAGTTATTAAAAGAAGATGATTTGGCAATCTCTGAGGAATTTAAAAATCTTCTAATTGCTTTTGAAAAAATTTACGAAGAGGGACATATTAAACTTCCAGACAATCATACAAAAGAACTCAAAGAAGACTTAAAAAAAGCGTTGCCGAAAT
>JAFDZJ010000201.1 GCA_018266965.1 Bacteroidota bacterium | reverse complement strand
TTTAGTGTTTCGGATTTCTTATCAAGATACAAAGGGATAGCATCATTCGGAAAATAGAGTTCTTCCAATCGTTTGGCAATACCGATAATTGTAATTTTCCCGTATAAACCAAGGGTTTTCAAACTTTTTACAGCTGATGATAATTGACCTTTTCCACCGTCTATCAATATGAGTTGAGGTAAATCTTCTCCTTCTTCCAATAACCTGGAATATCTACGAAATACCACTTCTTCCATGGTTGCAAAATCATTGGGACCTTCAACAGTTTTGGGGTGAAAAATTCTATAATCCGCTTTACTAGGTTTGCCATTTTTGAATACAACACAAGCCGAAACTGGATTAGTACCTTGTATATTAGAATTATCAAATCCTTCGATATGCCTAGGTTCTACTGGCATTTTCAAAAGTTTTTTCATTTCAGCCATTATCCTATTGGTATGTCTTTCGGGATCGACAATTTGTATTTGTTTTAGTTTTTCTACTCGATATTCTTTGGCGTTTTGTTCGGAAAGTTCGACAATTCTTTTTTTGTCGCCCATCTTTGGAACTAATAATTTCACATTAGGAATTTCTGTGGAAAGGTGGAACGGCAATAATATTTCTTTGGATTCTGAATTGAATTTTCTTCGGATTTCTATCATAGCTTCCTCCAAAATATCCTCTTCTGACTCTTCCAATATTTTTTTTATTTCGGTAGTATAACTTTGTATGATATTTCCATTTCTTATTTTGAAATAATTGACAAATACCGCTGTTTCGTCGCTACACATTCCGAAGACATCTACATCATCAATAGTTGGACTCACCACGGTATGTCTGGCTTGGTAATCGTCCAAAATCTCTATTTTTTCTTTTATAATATGAGCTTTTTCAAATTCCAAATTTTCTGCAAATGCCATCATTTCTTCATTCAGGTATTGTTTAGCAATTCGGAAATCGCCTTTGATCATTCCTCGTATAGCTTCTATTTTTTTTTCATAATGTTCTATCGTTTCTAGTCCTTCGCAAGGTCCGTCGCAGTTTTTTATATGATATTCCAAACATACTTTATATTTTCCTTCGGCAATTTTCTTTGGAGAAAGATCGAGGTTGCACGATCGAAGTCGATAGATATTTTTAATAGTTTCCAACAGTACTTTTGCTGGTCTTATTTTGGCATAGGGTCCATAATATTCCGAACCATCTTTTATCTTGTGCCTGGTAAGAAATACCCTAGGAAATTTTTCATTTTTTATACAAATCCAAGGATAGGATTTGTCGTCTTTCATCATAATATTATAGAAAGGTTGATGTTCTTTTATCAGATTATTTTCTAATAAAAGTGCATCATACTCACTTGGCACAATGGTTGTTTCCAAACGGTCGATTTTGCCGACCATAATTTTTGTTTTGTATCCGGAAACAGTTTTGTTGAAATATGAGAGTACTCTTTTTTTTAAATTTTTAGCTTTTCCTACATACAACAGTTGGTTGTCCTTGTCATAATACCTATATACACCCGGATCAGTGGGAAGTGTTTTTAGCTGAAGTTGAAGCGTAGGATTCATAATTTAAAAATAAGAAAAATTATTATTAAAACATCTTTTACCTAAGAAAACAACTTTAATAACAACAAATATTATCATTTAGATATTCATTTCTTTTTTTAAAAACACACCTGTTACGGATTTTTTGTTTTTAATAATTTCTTCGGGAGTACCTTTGGCAACTATTGTACCTCCATTTTTTCCACCTTCTGGGCCAACATCTATAATATAATCTGCTAACTTTATAACATCCAAATTGTGTTCGATGATTATGAAAGAATTACCTAGGTTTACCAATTTTTCTATTGCTTCCATCAGTACTTTCACATCTTCAAAATGCAATCCTGTTGTAGGTTCGTCTAAAATATATAGGGTATTGCCGGTTTGTTTTTTGGCAAGTTCCGTTGCCAGTTTTATCCTTTGAGCTTCGCCTCCGGAGAGTGTTGTAGATTGTTGTCCCATTGTAATATAGCCTAATCCAACATCATGGAGGGTTTTCACTTTATTATAAATTTTCGGAATAGGAGCAAAAAATTCAACCGCATCGTCAATAGTCATTTCCAATATATCCGAAATAGACTTTCCTTTGTACCTTACTTCCAGTGTTTCCCTATTAAATCTTTTTCCGTTGCAGGTTTCGCAATGTACAAATACATCGGGGAGAAAATTCATCTCTATCACTTTCAGTCCTCCTCCTTGGCAGGTTTCGCATCTCCCGCCTTTCACATTAAAAGAAAATCTACCAGCTTTGTAGCCACGGATTTTGCTTTCCGGTAATTCTGCAAAAAGATTTCTAATATCGGTAAACATACCCGTATAAGTTGCAGGATTGGATCTTGGAGTTCTCCCAATAGGAGTTTGATCCACATCTACAATTTTATCAATATTTTCCAGACCCTCAATTTTTTTATAAGGCAAAGGTTCCTGTACTGCTCTATAAAAATGCTTGTTGAGTATAGGATAAAGAGTACCATTGATAAGGGAAGATTTCCCACTTCCGGAAATGCCTGTTACCAAAACTAGTTTGCCCAAAGGGATTTCTAAATTTATATTTTTCAGATTATTTCCTGTTGCACCTTTTAGAATAATAGATTTTCCGTTGCCCTCTCTTCTAATTTCAGGTATTTCAATTTTTCTTTTTCCGGTTATATAATCGGCAGTAATGGTCTTGGCTTTTACTAAATCTTTGGGTTTACCTTGCCAAAGTATTTCACCACCAAATTTTCCTGCTTTGGGTCCAATATCCAATACTTCATCGGCTTCTAATATCATATCCTTGTCGTGTTCTACCACAATAACAGAATTGCCAATATCCCGAAGGTTTTTTAATGAATTGATGAGTCTTTCGTTGTCTCTTTGGTGCAAACCAATAGAAGGTTCGTCCAAAATATACAATACATTTACCAGTTGAGAGCCGATTTGTGTCGCCAATCTAATCCTTTGAGACTCGCCACCAGAAAGCGTCCTAGAACTTCTACTGAGGCTAAGGTAATCCAAACCCACATCTAATAGAAATTGCAATCTTGTCTCAATCTCTTTTAATATTTCATGGGCAATGATTTTATTTTTTTCAGAAAAAGATGGTTTTATTTCTTGTAACCATTCTTTTAGATCTGCAAGACTAAGTGCATTGACTTCTGCTATATTTTTTCCATCAATTTTAAAACTAAGGCTGGAAGACATTAATCTAGTTCCTTTGCAATCCGGGCAGGTTTCTTCTTGGGTAAAATGTCTTTCGAGAAGTGTTGCTTCATAGTTTTCTTTATCGGCAATCATTTCTTCGATTATTGACACCAAACCATCAAAATTTACTCTTATTTTTTTGGTAATACCTGCATGTTTCAATTCTTTTTGTTCTTCTTTGTGCAGACCAAAATAGATCATTTGTAGTGCTTCATCGGAAATTTCGGCAAAAGGAGTGTCCAATGAAAACTGGTATATCTCCAAAATATTTTTGAGCTGGGACAATATCCACTTGTTACTTTTGATATCTTCCAAAGGCAACAAAGCACCTTGAGCAATGGATAACTTGGGATTTTCTACAAAAAACTGTGTGTTTACTTTTTTTATGATTCCCAATCCTTTGCAATGGGGACAACTTCCTTTTGGAGAATTGAAGGAGAAAGAATTGGGTTCGGGTAAAGCCAATGATTGTCCGGAATCGGTATCCATCAATTTTTTAGAAAAATAATCAACAGAATCTTCATGCAATTTTTGTACTCCAATAATTCCTTCACCCATTTCCAAAGCTGTTCTCAATGATTTCTCCATTCTTTGTTCGGAAGCATCTTCGCCGATTATCCATCTGTCCACAACAATATCAATATCATGGATTTTGTATCTGTCGAGTTTCAAATCATATTCTATATCTGTTAGGGTACCATCAATCCTAGCTTGTCCGTAACCTTTTTTTGCCATTTGTACAAACAATTCGTGGTAGTGTCCTTTTCTAGACCTAACTACTGGTGCTAGTAATAATACTTTTTCTCCTTTATAATTTTTTTTTATGGTTTCTAAAATTTGTTCTTCTGTGTAAGCGGTAAGTTTTTTTCCTGTTTCCAAAGAATAGGCATCGGAAACTCTGGCGTATAAAAGTCTTAAAAAATCGTATAATTCGGTAACAGTACCCACGGTTGATCTGGGATTTTTGTTGGTGGTTTTTTGTTCTATGGCAATTACTGGAGAAAGCCCGTCAATTTTATCAACATCGGGTCTTTCCATACCTCCCAAAAATTGCCTAGCATAGGCAGAAAAAGTTTCTATATATCGTCTTTGTCCTTCTGCAAATATAGTATCAAAAGCCAATGAAGATTTTCCGCTTCCGGACAATCCCGTGATAACTACTAATTCGTTTCTTGGTATTTTTGCATTAATATTTTTCAGGTTGTGTTCTCTGGCTCCGAAAATTTCTATATACTCTTTTTTCTCACTCATAACAAGGATGGGGATTGCTTTTTTATGATAATAAAATCTTACAAATTTAATGATTTATAATGGATTAATATTAGCAAAAACTATTTTAAAAAATAAAAAACATCGTATAAAACGATGCCTTATCTTGTACCTCAAAGGAAATTACACAATTATAGTGTTTGATTTATTCACTTTAAAACAAAGAAAATATATGTTCTATGGAAGTAAAATTTATGATTACAACAAACTTATTTTGTTTACAATATAAATTTCATTTTTTTTATTCGAGAATTTCATCCTTTTCAGAGATGCAAAATATGATTTGTCATACTTGGAGAACATCCATTCCAACAGTTGTAATTCAGATTTTTCGGATGCAATTTCATTATGATCTTTAGACAGTTTGTTTTTCAGTTCTACTATTAACTTTTCTTTATTGAAAGCAAATAATTCATCACAATATTTCAAAATAACAGAAGCCGGTGTATATTGAGAAATACGGCTAATCATAGTTTTATAGTCTTTTTCATCTGCTAAAATTTTTAAAAAAACCTCTTGATGCTCTTCTTCACCATAATAAAAATTAAATGTTTTAATTAATTTTTTCCTGAAATCAGAAAACACTTTTTCATCTTTTATATTCTCTTTAATAAAAGCATAATCAGTATAATTTTTACGACCATTTTCCAACAAAAACATTTTAAATTTTGCCAACTCTTCTTTGGAACCATTTTCTTCAATAATTTCTTGTAAAATCACATAATAAGGTTCATTGTAATAGTCGTAATAATTATGTTTAATTACCTTTTTGCAATAGTCAGCTGCAAGTTGAGGGTCTGTTGTTTTTAATAAATTGAGGAAGAGTACATTGTATTTATTTTCGTAAATCTCTATTTCAAAAAATCCAATAACGGATTCCCAACATTGATTTTCTAAAAACATTTCCAAGAAAAACATTTTTATATCCGTATTGAATTGTTTGGTGCTGGATAGTTTTTCAATTTTTTCGACAATATATTTAGCTATTATTTCTTTTTGGTTTCTCGTAGCATTACTATACATAGATTTCACAATATTGAAATCCATATAATTTATCTTGTTATTGAATATTGCGTTGCAATATTTTTCCATTTTTTCTTTCCAAGATTTTGCTTCTTCGTTGGTATTGAAATATATGGTACTTTTTTCTAAAAAATCAACTATAATTTTATTGTATTTTGTACTAGAATCCAACAAATTATAGTAATTGGCAAATAATAATTGATGAATGGCTTTGTAAAATGCAATTCCATTTCTATCCAATGTATTATTTTTAGAAAATTCCAAAACTGGATCTAATGATTTTTGTAACAATTCAGCAATCTTCTTATTCTCTTGTGCAGAAGCTTTTTTTCTTTTTCCAATGACAGAAGTTATCGCATCAACTATTAAGGTCTGTACCTCATCAATAGAATATTCTTTTTTGTCATTGGAAAAATATAGTTTGAGATCCAAAAAAGTTTCCTTATTTTGTTTCAGGTACAATTTCAACCAATCTTTCAACTCAACTTCGGAAATATTTTGTAGTAGTATTTCAATTTCGGTTGGAGGTTTTATCTTTACTGTTTTTTTCTTTGCAACAGTAGTTTTGGATTGCAATATATGTAACATCAAAGCTATTTCATGTCCACAGTAACCTTTTGTTTTGGTTTCACATTCACAATTATTTTCAATAACATTATCGCTTTTATCCAAAGTTATTTTCACATCAAAAGAATGTTGACCTTCGTCAGCAAATGCAACAAAACTATTCGGAGTTTCCTCTTCTATTTCTCTTAATTTTACTTTTTCAGCACTTTTTATTTTGGAGGCAGTGATTTCCTTTTTTAGGTTGATGATATTCATTAAAAATAATTTATTCAAAAATACAAAAAGTTACCCCTTTCGGAGTAACTTTTAAAAATTTATTAGAAATAATAATCTTAAGGAACGATTTCAAAAGATTGGTTATCATTAAGATTTGCTTTTCTAGAGTTGATAACTTTCCCAGTATAGTCCATTACAAAAGCTACAAAAGATGTTTTTGCAGAATTAGTAACTGCAGCTGGCATTTGAGCTGTGAAAGTCTTAGTCCAAGTTGATCCGTTAGTTGTAGTACCTGTCATAGTATCTCCTAATATATCAGTAAGTGTACCTCTCAAAACATTATCATGTTGGAAACCAGTAATAGTAGCTGTACCCCCATAGTAAGAAGTGTAGTTAGTTTGGTTATAGATAAGATTGTTCTCCAATACATAAACTACTAATTTCAGGTTTGACATATCTGCTGCAAATTTCACATTTACATCCAAACTAAGAGTCGTTCCGGACAAAGTTGGCTTCATGGAAATCCCCAAATCAGCATTGTTACCTGTAAGACTTACTACTTGGTTTACATTACTAGGTTCTGGATAAGTCCAAGTTGTTTTTCTGTTTAGCATTGCAGTAGGATAACCTGTAAGACCAATTTGAGTTTCCAATACTGATGCAGCAGCAAAATTATAAGGGTCGTTTCCTCTGTGTATTGCTACAGGAACCGCTTTTGTTGTTTGCAATTGTACTTGTTCTATACCATAAGCTACTCTTGGGCAATATCCACACCAAGTACCGGTATAATCTTCTATTAATACATTTTTAGAGAATTTACCAGAAACAGAACCACCTCCTCCTGTCGTAGGTGTTGGAGCGGTAACTGGATCTTGACTAGCTGTACCACAAGAAACTAATGCTAATGCAGCGATAGCAAGAGTAGGAATAATTTTTTTGAACATAATAATTTTTATTTAAGATTTGACTGCAAATTAAAAAATAATTTTTTAGATTTGCAAATGAAATTTAAAAAAAATAAAAAAAACTTAAAAATATAGTTTAAATGAAGAAAATAATCTTTGGAATTTCCCTTTTTGTTGGGATTTCTGCTTTTGGACAAAAAAAAGTTCCTAATGTTTCTGTTAAAAATTTTGAAGGTACTACTGTATCCACCACAGAAAACTATAAAGAAAAAGACAAAATATATGTGTTTTCTTTTTGGGCAACTTGGTGCGCACCTTGTGTACAAGAGCTAGACACGGTAAATGACCTATACGACACTTGGAAATCCAAAAAAAACATGGAGTTCATAGCGGTATCTATTGATGATGCTAGGACTATAAAAAGAGTGAAACCTATGGTAAGTGGAAAAGGATGGACTTTCCCAGTATTGTATGATGGCAATCAAGAATTCAAAAGAAAATTGGGTATTGTAAATGTACCTTATCTGATGGTAGTGAAAAACGGAGAAGTAGTACTTACCCAAAGTGGACACACTCCTGGTGGAGAAGAAGAATTGTTTAACAAAATAGAAAAACTATAAGTGAAAAAGACCATTACCCTATTATCTGCACTGGTTGTATTTTCTGTACAAGCACAAAAAGCAGACTCACTACAAAATAAAATAAATATTTCTGGGAATTTCGAAAGCAATGGACAATGGTACACCAACGATGTGCAAAGACAAATACAACATGACCCTATCCCTTTGCGTTCCAATAATTATTTGGGTGTAAATGCATCTTATGGCAAATTTACAGTAGGTTTACAAGCCGAGTCTTATGTTAATGAGGCGTTGTTGAACTTCAATCCAAAATATACCAAAACCAATCTTGCAACTTATTTTGCTAATTATAAAGATGACAAATGGGATATTACCGCTGGTTATTTTTATGAGCAATTCGGAAGTGGATTAGCTCTTAGGTCTTGGGAAGACAGATCATTAGGAATAAACAATGCTCTCCGTGGAGGTAGGATAAAATACTCACCTACCGAAAACCTATCTTTCACCGCATTGTATGGAAGACAACGCTCTGGTTTTGGAGTTTCCAAAGGTGATGTTTTCGGATTCAATACAGAAATTGGTCTTTCCAAATTATTGTTCCCAGAAGCTCAATGGGAGGTAAACTATGGAGGTTCCTTGGTTAATAGAAGTGAAAATCTACCACAAGGAATTACAAATATCAACAAAAACACCTATGTTATCTCCAACAGATTAGGATTGGAAAAGAGTGGTTTCTATGCCAATTACGAATATGATTACAAATCACCTGATGCTGTAATGAATGCAGCAAAACTTGATTATAATTGGGTAAAAAGCGGAAGCGCTCATCTCCTTAATTTTGGATATGCAAAAACAGGGTTTGGACTTGACGCCACTTTAAGAAGAATAGAAAATATGCTTTTCTTATCCGAAAGACAACCGGAAGTCTATTCTCCTGAAAATACAAGTCTTAATTATAATGATAAGATGATGAATTATGTACCATCGCTTACCAAACAACATCATTCTAATTTAGCAAATATTTATGTCTATCAAGCACAAAATATGATTGCTATGCAGTTTGATGAAAAAATTGAAAAATTTGGAGAAATCGGTGGTCAGGTTGATATGTACTATGATTTCAAAAAAAATACTCCTTTGGGAGGAAAATACGGAACCAAAATAGCAATGAATGTTGCCATGTGGTACAATCTGAAAGGAAACTATAAATACTTTAACAACAATGGAGATTATGCTCCAACATTTACTACCGAATTTTTAGGGGCAGATCAAAATTATTTCCGAGAAGTAAGTATGGAAGTTTCCAAAAAATTGAGTCCTACGGTTAAAGGAAACATTTCTATCATCAACCAAAGATATAACGACCAATATATCCGTGGGATTTTCCAAAAGTCAATCATCAATGCTACTACCCTATTTTCTGAAGCTACATTCTCTTTTGCAAATGCAAAATCTATTACCGCTTCTTTGGAACATCTTTGGGCAGATGCCGATAGAAAAAATTGGCTAGGAGCCTCTTTGGAATATGTACACAATAACAATTGGTCGGTTTTTGTTTCGGATATGTACAATTATGGTTTCGATCCCAACGAGCATTTGATAAGTGCTACAGATTTATTCAAAATACATTTTTATAATGGTGGAATTACTTACAGACAAGGAAGTACCAGAATTAGCCTAAACTACGGAAGACAAAGAGGAGGATTGGTATGTGCTGGTGGTATTTGTAGATTTGTTCCACCTAGTACAGGGTTAGGCTTACAGATTAACACAACTTTCTAAAAGACACAAAACTATATATATTTTGTATTTTTATATCAGGGCGATATTTTCTCGTCCTGATTTTTTATATTTTTGTAAATAAAATAAACTTATGGGAATAGCCGATTTATTATTCAAAAGAAAACAAGAACTTGCGTTGAAAAATCTTCAAGATGGAGAAAATTTCCTGACAAAAAATGGTCAAAATCCTAATGTTGTAACACTAGAAAGTGGTTTGCAATATGAAATAATAGTTGCCACCGACGGAGAAAAACCAAAAGCAACAGATACTGTAAAATGCCACTATCACGGTACAAATATAAAAGGTGAAATATTCGACAGTTCTGTAAAAAGAGGACAACCTGCAACATTTCCACTAAATAGAGTTATCCAAGGTTGGACAGAAGGTTTGCAACTTATGTCTATCGGGAGCAAATTTCGATTTACTATACCTCCAAATTTGGCTTATGGAGAAGAGCAGATTTCCAAAGAAATTGGCCCAAACGCTACATTGGTTTTCGAGGTAGAACTTTTAGGAATAAATTAATAAAAAAATGCAACTTCAATTTTTGAGGTTGCATTTTTTATTTTAGGAAATCAGTACCGAGCCAGTCATCGACTTTGGAATATCTATATCCATAGCAGTAAGGATACTTGGTGCAACATCTCCCAATTTTCCTGGCTTTACATTCCAAGTTTTATTTTTATCCATCACGATTAGTGGAACCAAATTGGTGGAATGTTGTGTATTTGGACTTCCGTCTGGATTAACCATCACATCGGAGTTCCCGTGATCTGCCAAAATAAATACCGTATAACCATGTTCAAAAGCGGTTTTGGCAACTTGACCTATACAATCGTCCACTACTTCTACCGCTTTTACAGCAGCTGAAAACACTCCGGTATGTCCCACCATATCGGTATTAGCAAAGTTAAGGCATATAAAATCCGTTTGTTCATTTTTTATTTCCACTAAAATTTTTTCAGTAATATCATAAGCTGACATTTCTGGTTTGAAATCATAAGTAGGAACATCTTTTGGACTTGGACACAATATTCTTTTTTCGCCAACAAAAAGCTCCTCTCTACCTCCGGAAAAGAAAAAAGTAACATGTGGATACTTCTCTGTTTCGGCAGTTCGGATTTGGGTTTTATTATTTTTTTCTAATACTTCTCCCAAAGTTTCTGTAAGAGTTTCCTCATCAAAAACAACTTGTACATTTTTGTAGGTGTCGTCGTATTTGGTCATTGTAACATAATACAAAGGCAGGTGTTGCATACCATAATCAGGGAAATCTTGTTGAGAGAGTACTTCGGTAATTTCTCTACCTCGGTCTGTACGGAAATTAAAACAGATGACTACATCTTCTTTTTCAATTTTTGCCACAGGCAAACTATTGTCTTTAAGGCAAATAATTGGTTTCAAAAATTCATCTGAAACACCATTTTTATAAGAAGTTTGGATACTTTCCAATACATTTCGGGTAGATTCGCCATTTCCATGCACCATTGCATCATACGCCAATTTCACTCTTTCCCATCTTTTATCTCTGTCCATTGCGTAATATCTACCTGTAACTGTTGCCAATTTTCCGGTACTAATTTTCATGTGTTGCAAAAGTTCGTCTATAAAACCAAGTCCGGAATGAGGGTCGCAATCTCTACCATCGGTAAAAGCGTGTACAAAAACCTGATTGTCCAATCCGTATTCATGTGCAGCAGTTAATAGCCCTTTCAAATGGTTAATATGAGAGTGTACTCCTCCATTGGAGGTCAGTCCGATGAAATGGACTTTTTTGTGATTATTTTTGGCATAATCAAAAGCTTCAACAATTGCCTTTTCTTTGCCAATTGTTTTATTTTCAACTGCCATATTTAGTTTTACCAAATTTTGATAAACTACTCTTCCTGCACCAAGATTCATGTGTCCCACTTCGGAATTTCCCATTTGACCTTCCGGCAAACCTACTGCTAATCCGCTAGCTTCCAAAGTTGTATTAGGAAAGTTTTTCAGAAAACCATCCATATTCGGAGTCTGTGCCTGTGAAATGGCAGACACACTGGGATTAGTCCCAATTCCCCAACCATCTAGGATACATAATATTGCTTTTTTTGACATGATTTTTTTGAGTTCTTATTTTGAATTATTTTTTTGATATGAAAAGATAAAAATAAAAAATAATTTACAAAAAATAGTAGATTTAATGTTTATTTTCATATTAAGTCATTTATATCATCTTGAAATACAAATTTTCTATGATAATCTAAATATTCTTGTCGTTCTTCGGGATAAATTCTCAAATTATTTTTTGCATTTGGGTTGATATTTAGTCGTTCCCAAGTGTATGCAGAAAGTAAAGTGCCACATACCAAATCTCCATTATCCTTGAATGTTATGTAACCTTGGTCAAATAATTTGTCATAAGTTGGTGTCAAAGCAAGTCCGTTCAAATAATCAATAGCTTGATCTTCCCGTCCTTCTTTTATACAAACTCTATAAGGTTTAATATGACTTGCAATAAGTAATTTTTCGTCTGTTATTTTTGTAAAAGGACATTGAGGCATATGCTCAATAACTTTTTTTCTATACAAGTCTGCACCTTGTCGCCCAATTGATTTTGTTTTTTCTCTTTTCTCTTTTTCAACAAATTCAACTTCGGCAGTTGTTCCAATAAGTTTTGGGTGTACAATAGACCTAAATTGATAATCAAGTAAAATTCTAAAATAGAAAAGTGGCTTTTGATTTTCTTTGTTACCTACAACTGGCAATAGTTTTAAGATAGACAAATAGCTAATTTTGGGTAAAACTATTTTACGCCAAATATCCCAAATTTTATCGTCCGAACGAATATAACCACGACTTAATTTGTTGTCTGTAAAATCGGAAACATCATAAATGCTGAAAAATATTTTTTCTTCTTGAAGCTCTGATATACTTTCTAAATTTGTTGCATATAATTCTGAAATGTCAAAATTGTAAATTTGTTCTTGTTTTTGATATTCAATTCGAGCATCATACATATATTTCAACAAATTTGATTTGCTGAAAAAACAATTATCTTTTTGAATAGGTGTATAAATTCGTTCGCCATTTTCAATTCCTTTTCCCCAATTTTTGTATTCGAAAAAATCGCTTAATCTTTCACCACTTGAACCCAAATAACCGCCAACATATTTTCTTGATTCGCCATTTCCTTTGAACATTTGAAGTTTGTTTTTTCTGTATATAAAACTATCCTCTGCTCTTAGATTTTGTATTGAGTCAATAATGAAATACTCTTTTCCCTCAATATGTATTTTTTGAAAATTATCCATAATTATTCTGTTGCATATTTAGTAATATCCATTTGTTTTAGTATTGCAATTAAGA
>JAFDZJ010000200.1 GCA_018266965.1 Bacteroidota bacterium | reverse complement strand
TCAAGTGCAGCCGATTTGCTCTTCTTGGCAAGTGTGGCTCTTCCTTTTCTTACTAATTGTTGAATAGTAGGCATTTGATTGCTTTATAATTAATTTTAGGGTGCAAAAGTAAGATATTTTTTTGATTCGCAAACTATTATTAAAAGTATTTTTTTAATTATTAATTTTTTAATCTAAAAAATAAGAGTTTAATCTAAGTGTAGCCGTACTTGCGAGGTGTATAAAACTTGGGATTTATCTTGCACTGTGTCGTATTTCAACCACTTTATTTTTGGGTTAATGGTTCCAATTATGGTTTGTTTCAATTCGCCAATTTGTCGGTTGGTATGTTGGTAACGAAAGGTTTTTTGTGTAAATAGTACTCGGTATAATGTTGTGGTAAGTATGTTTTTTTGATTGTTGTAAAGGTATTTTTTTTGGACAAAAGTTTTCGTTTGTGGCGAAAGTTGTTTTTTGTATCCCAAAAACCAATCGAAATCTTTCAGGCTGTAAATCATCAAAAATAATAGAAAAAAGCTGGATAGGGCGAATAATTTTCTGTCGTTATTATATTTTTGAAAATATACGATTAAGACCGAAAAAAAGAAAGCGAAGTTTGCAGCCATCAACATTCGGACATTCATTTCTTCTATCTGTTGAAAAAATCCTGTTGTTAAAACAGAAATGGTATATACAAAGGTTATTATCCATAATACTATATGAAAATCTCCTTGGAATACCGTTCGGTTTCTTTTGTACCATTGTATAAACTTGGTTACTAAAAAAATATCCACTACTGAAAGTAGTAGTTGAAATCCTAAACTTGCCCAAGAATTAGAGCTGGGTTTTATCCCAATAAAAGGATCGACAACATTGCTAACGCCTAACAAATCTCGTAATAAATAGATTGTAAATAGTTCTCCTCGGCTTCCCCTAATTTTTTCGCCTGTAAAACTCCCAAATTGGTAGTAATTGAGTGCAAGATATAATCCAATACCTATAAATGAAAGGGTTAGGAAATAAAAAAAGCCTTTTACCTGTTCTTTTTTCTCTTTGTTTTTCATTAACCAAAAACAATAAAACCAAAAGGCTAACCCTACGAAAACACCAGAATACCGAGTGGTTACGAGTAAAACCATTAACAACGATGATGGTAGAATAAATGTTTTACTAGAAATTTTATTAACTCGAAATTGATGGATAAAATACAACTGAAAATAAAGTATAACTACGAATAAACTTTCGGAATTTGCTCCGTTTAGAGCCATAAATAATGATTTTCCGGTAAACAACAATACGGTTTCTTTAAAATAAAATTGTTTAACATACGAAAAAACGAGTAGTATGATTACCAAAAGAATGGATAAAATTTTGTAGGCCCAAAAATAATCATCAACCCAAAAATAACAAAATCGTAAAAGTAATGGATACAGCGGTGGGAACAAATTGGTTTTCCAAATCGGAAAGTCCGATGCAATGCCAAAATACGATAAGCTATCTGCACTAATCCCTCCGTACGACAAGAAAAAAGATTGCGCAAAGTAAAAGAGTACGACAAAAAATGCTAAAACTTTATATTTATACATCAATTAAAATTAAATTGCAGACTGGCTTTACAATTAAAAGACGGTTATACTTTCTTTTAAAACAGGCTATTAGTTGAAAAATAAAATGTAAATATACTGTTTTAGACTTTTCTGGTAGAGGTAAATCGTTAAAAATTTCAACTAAAAAATATGCTCACTTCTACGGAGCTTAACTTTCATCAATAACCAACTTCTATTACATTTAGCTGTTTATGCCTTTTTTGCGAGTTGTTTTAGTTTTTTCATAAACGGGAAAAACTCTACTTCCAAAGTATGTCTTGTTGAATTTCCGAATCTTTTTCGCATGGCATTTCGGTTATTCGTAATCCATTTTTGCATAAACTCTTTTGTTGGTAATTTTGTTTTTCCACTAATGATATTGGCTATCCAAACGGCTTGTAATTCGGCTAATGGCATTACAGCACCCAAAGGTTGAATAAGACCAATGTGATACAAACCAGGGTTTTGGGTATCTACGGTGTATTCGTATAAAGGCATTTCGTTATTCTCCACATTAAAAAGTTCTTTTGGCAAAAAAGGAAATTCTATTTTATAACCAGTGCAATAAATAATAACATCAAAATAAGATGAAGTACCATCTTCGAAATAAACCATATTTCCATCTAATTTAGCAATATTGGGTTTAATGCTAATTTTACCATGACCTACTTTGTTAAGAAATTCCTGAGAGATAGTAGGGTGTTCTCCTAATAATTTTCTTTTGGGTTTTGGCAAACCGTAGTTGGTTTGATTACCAACATTCAGAAATAAAGATAGTTTAAGAGCTAATCGCTGTATAGATAGTGGAGCAAAAGCCAAAGGAGGTTTGGATAAATGATCCGTAGGAACGCCAAAAAGATATTTAGGCAAAATATGCGCTCCGCTTCGGGTAGAAACCGTAACGGATCTGGATACAGTTGTCAATTCTCCTGCGATATCAACAGCAGAATTTCCGATACCGACAATAAGTACTTTTTTGTCTTGAAAATGATGATAGGTTTTATAGTGATGGCTGTGTAAGATTTCGCCAGAAAAATTACCGGGAAATTCGGGCATTTTTATAGACCAATGATGTCCGTTGGCTATAAAAACATCGGAATATTCTTTTGGTGGGAATTTGTCGGTATAAACAAGATAATGATTAGCTGCTAATTTTTCTATTTTATCAACCGATGTGTTGAAGGTAATCTTATCCCGAAATCCAAAATGATTGATGTAATTTTCGAAATAAGTATAAATAAGTTGATGTCCGGGATAATCCGGATAATCATCAGGCATTGGGAAATCGGAAAAAGCCATCAGTTGTTTGGAGGTATTGATGTGCAAAGAATGATATGCCGAAGAAACGCCATTGTCATTATTATACAACCAATTTCCACCAATATTGGAGCCTTTTTCGAAACAATCGAAATCTATATTCGCTTCATGCAAAGCTTTTGTTGCCGTTATTCCCGAGGATCCTGCTCCAATTATACAAACTTTTTTTTCTAACATACTAGCTAATCATTTCATCAAAAGTAAGCATTTTCGAACGAATTTTTTAGTGTTTTAATTCCTTACTAAAATTATTAGTATGTATTCCATAAAAAAGAGTTGATGTTTTTTGCTATATTTACATTAAAAATTGAATATGGATTACAAAAACAAAACCGCCCTTGTTACAGGTGCTGCAAACGGGATAGGAAAAGCCATAGCACAATCTCTTTATAATAAGGGTTGTAATGTTGTTTTTTGTGATATTCAGAGAAATGTACTCCAAGAAATATATTCGCAATACGATGCTAATCGGGTATTGATTTTACAACTAAATGTTTGCCAACCAAAGGATTGGGAGTTTGTATGTCATCAAACCAAAACAAAATTCGGAAGTATCGATTTTTTACTAAATATTGCAGGTGTTATAGAACCAGGTTTTATCTACAAAACTCCTATCGAGATGATTGATAGGCAAATAGACATCAATTTAAAAGGAACAATTTATGGAGTACAGGTGGTTTCCAAAGAAATGGTAAAACAAAAAAGTGGGCATATTGTAAATATTTCATCAATGGCAGGATTGGCTCCTGTAAGTGGACTCACTATTTATTCGGCAACAAAATTTGGTATTAGAGGGTTCAGTTTGTCCATCGCACAAGAATTATATGCCTTTGGAATAAATGTTTCGGTAATCTGTCCCGATGCTGTGAAAACCAATATGCTGGATTATCAATCGGATAAAAAAGAAGCGGCTATGACATTTTCTGCTGGAAAATATTTAACGGTGGAAGATTTAACCCAATCCATTATTTCGGTTTTAGAAAAGCCAAAATTTGAAGTTTGGCTACCCAAATCTCGTGGTATTTTGGCTACTATTGGAGCTTTATTTCCGGGGTTGGCTTTAAAATTAACTAAAAAGTTACAGCAGAAAGGGTTAAAGAAACAAGATAAGTATAAAATATAATACCCTTTTACCGATTGGACTTTTATAAATCGTTTAGTGGTTTTACCTACAGTTTTAGTATTAGAAATTTATAGTAGAAAATCCGATTTGTTTAGCAAATTTTGAAACTCAAAAAAGATTGTTTTTTCGGAGTTTAATTTTCGAATGTTCTTTTAATGTAATAGTAGAATTTTATTTTAAGCGATTGTAATTATGCAAATTTTGGGGAAATTTGGAATGGTTCTATATAAAAAAGCTATCATAAAATGTCGATAGCTTACAGGTTTATAAAGAAATATTTATTCTATTTCTAATAAATTATATTTTGATTTTTTAGGTTTTTGTATTTGGGTAGAACCATCATTATCATAACTATCACCAAAATAAAATGAAGGATTATCTAAAAAAGATTTTTGAGCTGTTCTGAACTTTTCTCTTGTGGTTTTGATAATATTTTTATTGGTTTTCTTATAAATATTTTTTACATCTTTATTTAAACCTATCATTTCAAAAGAAAACTCACTATCATCATCGGAAATTTCTAGTATTAATCCTGGCAATCCTCTGAAAACAAACGGACCATTACTTAACGGTATTTGGTTAGTAAACCAAGCGGTATAGTTTCGTCCTCTAAAAATTGTAGTTGCTTTGTTGCAATTGTAGTTTGATATTATTTTTTTTTCAGATGATATTTTCCAATCAAATAAAACGCTATTATCTTCATATTCGAACATTTTGAATGCTTTATCTTGTATTGTAATTTTTCCATTTTCCGATAGTACAATATTCTTCCAATTTATTCTGTATTTTAACAACTCATTAACCTGTACTTGAGGTGTAACATTTTTCAAATTCATAAGTATCGAATCATATTTTAATGAATTATAATCTTGAAATTTCACAACTTTGCTTCCAATTTCCAACAAACAGATAGCTTCTTTTCTTTTATCTTTTAATGGCTCAATAAAACTTACCTTATAAAAAACATTCAAATTGCTGGTATCCAAAACATCATACGATATGGTTGCAAGTGGTTTATTATAATTATCTGGAAATTCTATTTTCTGACTATAGAGTAAATTAAGGACAAATAAGAGTATAAGTGTATATTTCATTTTACAAAATTATAAAAGTTAAAATAAACAATACCTCATCACAAAAAAACCACTTTTATACAAAAAGTGGTTTTCATGAATTATTTTTTAGCTTCCGTACTATCTGGAAATCGAGATTGGGTATATTCCCTAGAAATAGCCGTTTTTTCAAACTTCAATTTTCCGGACATGGTTTCTAGGACTATTCCATCTTCCATAATTTGGGCAATTCTAGCATGGATACCCGATGTGGTTACTACTCTTTGTCCAATTTTCAGGTTTTCTTGGAATTTTTTCTCTTGATTCTGTTTCTTTACTTGTGGACGAATCATCAAAAAGTAAAACCCAACAAACATAGCTGCCATTATTAGCATCATAGTAGTACTACTTCCTTGTGCTTGTAATATTGTTATTGTCATTGTCTAAATTATTTTTTATTTTGTATATCAGCAGTGAAGGTAATCAGGATAGGCACAGCATTTACATTAGCATATACTTCGGCTTGTTTTTGCACCATACCTTCGAAATTAGTAGAATCGAATTTCAAAGTAATTTTTCCTTTTTTCCCTGGTAAGATTGGATCTTTGGTAAATTCGGGTGCTGTGCATCCGCAACCTGGTTTTACATGGGCAATGATGAGCGGATTTTTTCCAGTATTGGTAACTTCATAAGTATGTTCCACCACTTGTCCTCTGGTTATTTTTCCAAAATTGAAATTGGACTCCGACAATACCAAATTGGTTATTGGCTTATCTTTCACATCTTTGGCTAAATCTTCTGGCTTATAGACAGGAGTTTCCTCTTGACCAACTTTCGCTGCCAACTCCGGTCTCAATTCTAATTTGTTTTCCTCTTGACCAACTTGTGATTTTTCTTCTTTTTTACAAGAAAATAATGCTAAAGAAACGGTGAGTGCAACAAAAAATTTATTTTTCATAATAATTGATTATTGATTAAGTTTACAAAAATTTAGTTTCTATTATTGTCTTTGGTATATTTATCCAAAATTCCATTTACAAAAATGTTGGATTTGTCTGTAGCAAATACTTTTGCAATTTCTATATATTCGTTGATGATGACTTTTGATGGGGTGAATGGAAAATTGTCTAATTCCGAAATAGCTGTCATAAGGATAATTTTGTCCATAAGAGCCACTCTTTCCAAATCCCAATTTTGTAATTTATCCTTCAGTTTATTTTCCAATGTTTCCCACTGATTGAGTGTACTTCTTAATAATTTGGAAGCAAAATCATGGTCTTCATCATCTTTCAACATCTGTAGTAAGGTGTTGCTTTCTTTTCCATTTTTCAGGAAACCGAGGGTTTTCTGCACCATAGAATTTGCTATATGCAAATCGTCTGCCCAACCTATTTCTTTATCTTCTAATCTTGCATGGAAATCATCATTTTCTGCGACATATCTTAAAAACAATTTTCCAATAAATTTTTGATCCTCTTCAAAACTTATTTCCGTTTCTTTCATGAAATCTTGATACCTCTTTCCGGCAGTCATTCTTTGGAAAGTCTTCACAAGCAATTCATCATGAAGATCCCATTTTAGATCCTTGTATTTGGATGTAAAACTTCGTCTTTCGGTATTCTCATCTAATTGGATGAGGATTTGATTTTTTGTAAATTTTTGATTGGGATTAAGTTCTTGTTCGGATTTTAAAAATTTGTTTTTACCAATTTCTATCTGCAATTCTGCCAAATCTTTTAGTGCTACTAAAAAATTGAGTTGATATACATACAAATGATATATTTTTTCAATTCCTGAAAACATTTGTTTCTCCAATACATCGAATTTTATTGGATTTTGATGGTATGAATAAAGTGTTTCTACTACCTTTTCTCGGATTTGTCTTCTTCCTAACATTCAATGAACTTTTTGTGGGTGCAAAGATAATAAATTTATAAGAAGTACAGCCCAAAGATTTTTTTGGTTGAATTTTATTTGTGCTGAACTATAAAATAAGCAAGGCACCCGCATTTAACACATTGTAAACCATTGATTTTCAAATTCTTATTCTTTTGCTTTGAAACTAAATTTTCGGCGTAACCAAGCAAAAGAACTAAAATTGCCTCTCTATTATTTATTATTTCTTAAATGCGAATACTAGTGATAAAACGGAGTAAACAACAATTTAAAAACTTTAAACTAAAAAAATCTCCTCGACTAGCAAGGAGACTTTTAATATTAAAAAATACAATTTCCTATTCCAATTCCACTGGATTGTATTGTTTATCGGTAGTTGACCTTGGGACAAAAGCTGTACCATCTAAATTATATGCTTTACCTTGCGTAAAGGCACCAGGATTATAAAAATAATTCTCTTGAAATTTTCGACATTTTTCTCTGGTTGTTTTTATTAACAAACTAGAATTTTCTAGAAAAATCATCATCGGCTTTTTATCAATCCCAACAGCTTTAAAATGAACATATTGATCCGCATCTTCAATTTCCAAAATCAATCCTGGAAGTCCTCTAAAAATATAAGGTCCATCATTTAAAGGGAGTTTGTCAGAATACCAAGCTGTATAATTTCTTCCTCTATAAGTTACAG
>JAFDZJ010000001.1 GCA_018266965.1 Bacteroidota bacterium | reverse complement strand
ATTATGAAATGAATACTCAACAAATCTTATAAATACATTGACATAGCTTTTGAAAGAAAGAATATTACGACTTTGCATGAATCGCTTGACATTTTATTCTCAGTTATTTGAATTATTTGTCTAGACAAGGCATTGATATTTATTTTTTTTACAGCATTAGTTTGACATCATTAAGTTGAAAGTTCGCAGAAATAAATGGAAACAATCACACACTAAAAAATGATTTCAATTTCGCAAAGAACTTTTCTTTTTAGAATAATATGAAACTGTTCTTGCAATTAATTTTTTGTTTTTTGCTGTTTTGACAAGACAAGGTTTTGCATTTGTAATTTTGGGACATTGAAATAAATTCAAGCCATTGACGAGACAATACATTCACCGAGCTGAAAGTAATTAACAAAGTTTCTTTATACAATCTTTGCCAGACGGTTCAAATTATTTCGCATTGACATTTTACCAAGACATTAATACACAGACGAACAATTTTTTCCATTTGAAAGACAGATGGATGTAAGAGCTACATGCATACAACAAGGGCTTTATGCAAGTGGGGCGGGACGGAACTCGTTGGGCAGTAGTTCTTTTTTGGGCAGCGGTAGGCAGACAATTTACTATCAACATTTATTCATACTTTCAGCAATCAAATAAAAAATGGGTTGACCGTCGGTTGGGCTGAAGGAATACTAATCCCCACCTGCATAAAGCCCGGACGTTAGCGGCAATGGTAGCGGACACTCTCTAATGAAACAATCATTTCTTATTATATTGACCCTTCTAACTCTTAACTGCTTTGGGACAACCACCAAAGTGACAAGAGTTATTGACGGCGACACCTTTGAAACTGAAACAGGAGAACGGGTCAGGCTTGTTGGTATTAATGCTCCTGAGATAAGCGACATATTTGGCGAGGATTCAAAGCAACATTTGATAGACTTAATAGAAGGTAAGACTGTTGACTTAGAAGCAGACCATATTTCAAATGACAGAGATAGATATGGAAGGTTGTTAAGGTATGTGATTTTAAATGGCAATGACATAAATAAGCAAATGGTTTTTGACGGCTTTGCTTTTGCGTATTTAAAATATCATTTTGACAAAGAAACAGAATACAAGGAAGCCCAAATTTCCGCAAATCAAAACAACGTAGGAATTTGGGGTAGCAACAAAAAAGAAAAAATAGTCTCCGAACAAAATTCTAATAGCGAAAGTTTCTTTAGCAACATTTCTGCAAAAACTTACTTAATTGGAGGTTTTATAATCATCTTAATTTTTATTGGTTTCTATTACTATTTTAAGAAATGAGTTATCAGGACATTCCATATTCTACCAAGAGCAAGATTTATAATTTTCTTGAAAAGGAATTTTTAAATGCTGACGACAAGACCTTTAATTTGATTGCGAGACATTACTACAAGCACTATGGATACGGACCGTATAATTATCTATTGAAAACATATACTTCCTGGCAAAGAGGCTGGACAAGCATATCTTCATTGACGTTTGGCAGAATAATAGAGTGTATGCCAAAGTATTTATCAGACGATAAACGCTTCTTCATTCTACAAGAAGAAGTTCACTCTTTTTTTAACAGGAAAAGGAATGATTTTAAAAAGGAAGCTATAACCCTAACGGAGTTAAATCAAAGTTTCAAAAACTTTCAGAACACAATCCTAACGTTTGGGAAAGAAGATTTGCAATGGTTTATTGGACGTGGGCTTTTCACTGAGGAACAAGTGGAACATTATCTAAAAATATGCAGGTATGTACTAAATGAAAAGATTCTTCAAGCTCATAGACAAGTCGCAAACGACCTTCAACTGATAAAAAATAAATTGATACATTTCAATGAACCTATTAAGTTGGCATCATATCAAATTTCCTTTTTTGATAAGCCTATTAATGTTGCCAATATAAAAAGGATTGAATTTTCATTTTCACCATTGCAAAGCCTGAATTTTCAGATTGACGAATCGTTTAAAAAATTCGGCGAAAACTATTTTTTAGACGAACTGATGAAAATATCATTTGATGACAAAAAAAAGGAAACTAATACAATTCTAAAGAGCAATGACATTGATATGTTTTTCACTCACTATTATGATTTAAAAAAGCAGACTACGAGCCAAGTATCAATGAAATCAACATTTGAAGGAAACGGCGGAATTCTTTCCTTGCATTTAGAATTTGTTCCGTATTCAGTTTCAAAGCAATTAATCTACGTTGCCTCTTTAAGGCTTTTATCTTATATTGGGCTAACTATTTTGTTAGGCTTTATAATAAGTCTGCTTCCGAAGTACTGGATAATCCTAACGATAATAGGCTTAATAGTTTGGTTCAATACAATTTTTCCAAAGCTAAAAGCTGATGTAAACAATATTCAAGAAGCAAAAAATAATATTACAAAATATGGACAACAACAATAACAATCAAATTGCAAGAATTGACAGTTTGAAGATGTTGGAAATTATTGACAAAATTCCAAATCTAACGGACGGCGATAAACATGAGTTAGCTAAGAAAATAGCTTCTGATGATATAGAAATTCGCAAAAGTGCTCTTGAGAAAATGACACAAAGCAGTATTGCTCACAATGATTTAGTGACAATCATGGGAGAACTGTCTGCACTAAATAAAGAAGGAATGTATGTGAAATCAAAACAGACCATAAGAACTGGCTCTGGCACATTTGAAATTGAGAGCAAAGGTGGCGACACAAAACTTATCATACCTGTTTTGGTTATTGTTGCCATCGTAATTATTGCAATTTTAGTAATCATGTTTTGGCGACGATAATTTGGACAGACGAACCACATGCCGCTAACAAAAGTATTGCTGCAAGTGGGGCTGGACGTTGAAACAATCGGCTGCAAATCGCTATCAGCAGCGGTTTCAGCAGACGAATAAAGCCAAGCAACAGTTCTTAAAATCAACAATTTTACAAAGCCAAGCAGCAGTTCCGGGCTGGACGTTATAAAATTCCCCACCTGCAGCAATACCTGTTCGTTGTAGGCATTTTTTGCGGAACCTCATCAACCTTAAAGAATTTTTTATGAAGACTAATTTTAAAAAGACTTACAAATACATTTTGCTATTAATGTTCATCGCAAGTCTAGCATCATGTTGTAGGACTCAAGACTGTGAAACGGGCTATTTAAATATTGCTACAATTAATTTTTCCAGGCAAGAATCAGACACATTTATCCTTAGAAGATATAACGTAAATACGAATTTCAATTTGTTAGTAGACACTTTATTACTTGCAAGAAATGTTAATACTTTTTACACCGACAAAGGGCTTGATACTTCATTTGTAATAATTAATGAGTCGAATCCATTTCGTTTAACGACAGGTTATGACTATGAATTATTTTTCCCTGCAACAAATACTTTAAGGAAAATAAGTGCCATAAGTGAAACTAAAAATCAGCAAAAGATTTGTTCAACATCGAATGGGAAAAGGTGTTTTAACGACATTATTTCTTATAAAGTTGATGGAGTGATGGGCAATTATTTTGACATCCTCATTTATAAATAAAACTGCCTACAACAGCGGGCTTGCTGCAATGCTGGCTGACGAATAAAATCTCATCTTTTTATCTTTGTTGGGCTTTGGTTCCGGCGGACGGAATTCTATTTGTCATTTGTTCTTAACTTCAACAATAAATAATAAATTGGGCTTCGGTTTCAGCAGGACAAGCAATGAAATCCAGCACTGCAGCAAGCCCAACCGTTGCCTGCTATACTATTCAAAAAATAAAATAAATACAATATGACAGCTTCAGAGAGGGTGAAATTAATAACTCAAATTGCATATGAACTGAATAAATTAGGTAATCGGTCCATAATAGATTTGACTTTAAATGAATTTGGAATAACAACATTTGAAAATTTTAATGGAAATAATTTTGATTACATTTTAAATCAGATTCAATTAGCCGAAAATATAAATTTGGAAGACTTAAGTGCCCATTTGGAAAATAATATTGTAACTCCAGAAATTAGTACATTCAAAATATGGAAAGAAGGTAATTTTCGTTTATTTATTTCAAACTTGCCTTCTAGTGAAAATGTTGCAAAAGAATTAAAGATTAATCTTGAAAATTTTTGTATTTCAAGTTACATTGGTCATTCTGATATAAAGCCAACTAGAGCAATGGAAGATGAAATTGAATATGGATTGAACACCTGCCATGCATTGGTAGCGTTAATGACTCCAGGATTTCATGAAAGTGACTGGACAGATCAAGAAATTGGGTTAATAGTTGGTCGAAATAAATTAATTGTTCCAATAAGTATGGGGCAAGAGCCATATGGTTTTATTGGCAAATTCCAGGCGCTCAAAGTTTCCAGTAATGATAATCTAGCATTAAGTATTTTCGAGTTCCTTTCGACAAATTTAAAGACTAGAAAAAGAATGTCTGAATCTATACTCTTTAAATTTGAAAATTCTCGTTCTTGGAATTCTGCTAAGAAAAATATGGATTTAGTTGAAAAAATTATTTATTGGGATAGCCATTTAATAAATAGATTGGAAGGCGCATTAAAAGAGTATTATATAGAGTCTGCCTTTGATGTTAAAACCAGAATAAAAAATGTGATTTATAAATATAAAAATTCTTGAGAAGTAAGCAGGCAACATTGGCTTGCTACAATGCTGGCAGACGAATAAGAGTTCATCATTTTATATTTGTTGGGCATTGGTTCGGGCAGACGAAATTCTATTAAACATTTGTACAAAACTTCAACATTTTATTTATAAATTGGGCTTCGGTTCCGGCAGGACAAACTATGAAAGCCAGCACTGCAGCAAGCCCAAACGTTAGCTGCAAGCGCCCAGAACCCAAAAATTTCAGCAGTTTTTCTTTTTTTAGCGGCTTGTAAAGACAGTTTTTAAACAACGGAAGAATTTCTATTGAATAAAATTTTCAGTATTAGAAACTATCCTTAGAGACAGCATTCTTCT
>JAFDZJ010000019.1 GCA_018266965.1 Bacteroidota bacterium | reverse complement strand
ATCAGCGGCAGTTCCGGCGTGACGAATAACATTCGGCTCTGGCTCTTATCATCAACATCAGTAACTTTATTCAGCAACAGTTCAGGGCTGGACGGAACACGGAATACCGCCACAGCGGCAAGCCCCGGGCGTTGCCTGCAAGCTTATTATGACACATTCCGTTAGACAAATGATAGAAAGTAGCCCAGCCTTACTTTCGACTACACCTGTTTACAATGACAACTTTGCCTTGACAATTGGCGGGATACTAAACATCTATCAGGACTTAACCAAAGACGACTGCGATTTAATTATTAACGCAAAACGCTTTACACAAATACAATTTGCAGGTGACAAACCAAATGACACGACCCTGAAACTAATAAATAAAAGACTTTTACCAGCGAGACAAAATATTTGTTTGCGAGTTATAACAAATGGACACGGTGCATTTAATAATTTAGATTTTCTTGCTCATCTTCCCAATTTAAAAAATCTTACTGCTGACTTGTTTAATAACGATGAAGTTGATAAGATCAATAAATATCTACAATTAGAAACACTGGCAATTGGTACACATAAAGTTTCAATAAAAGCAATATCTCATCAACAAAAATTGAAATCACTTTTCGTTTTTGAAAAACCAAAGAATATAGAAATTATCGGACAAATGAATTGGATTGAAAACCTAACATTTTCAATGCAATCATTGAAAAGTCTTGATTTTTTGACACCTCTTATAGTACTTAAAGAATTACACTTCAAATTAGGTGGTACAAGAAATTTAGCAGCACTGCCAGACATCGGAAAAATTGAGAAACTTTCATTTTTATGGGTTCGACAACTTGTAATTGAAAATCTTCTTCCGATAAATGAGATGAAATATTTAAAGGAGCTTTCTTTTGACACACAAGCACATTTGACAGATTTAGATTGGCTTAAAGACAAAAGCATTAAGACAGAAGTAGTAAACTGTAAAAACTTTAGACGATGAAAGCCAGCAGGCAACAAAAGGTTTGCCGCAAGGCTGGCTGACGGAATAACAATCGGCTGTTGTACTACTATCAGCTAATATCGGGCTTGACCGAATTCTATTTGGCCTTTAGTTATTAACTTCAACATCAGCAATTTTAATCGGCTTCAATTGCCGGGCGGACACAGCAACAATTCCAGCCCTGCGGCAAGCCTCAACCGTTGGTGGCAATTTTTGACAACCCCTAAAAGTCCAAAGGAATACTTTAGACGGTGCAACGATTTGACATTTTATATTGTCAACTTTATAAAACAAAAATGAAAAGGCAGTTCACTTATATACTCGGTTTTATTTTTTTGTGTGTAATAAGTTCGTGCAAAAAAAATAAAGTTAACTCAAGCTTTGACGAGAATATCAAAATTAAAATGACTGAGACGGTTGATAGCGTAAACAGAATATTAAACCTAAACTGCTACACAGAAAAAATATTTGAATGTTCTAACTATGGAATAGAAGCAACCTACACTTTGACAGACAATAAAATCACAATTAATTTTATCAAGATAATTACCCCAAATATTTGTTTAACTTCTTTAGGACCAGCATCAACTATTATCAGCCTTAATGGACTGGCAAATAAAACATACGAATTAGAGCTCAATTTTGGAGCAAACAAAATTGCTGGACAACTTAATGTAACAGCAGGTAGCTTTGTTGCAACACTTCCAACGCAAACAAAAGTACAGTTTGTAAATTTTGACTTAAAAAGAATCCCTTATAATACCATTTACGGAACAGTTCATTATCATTCTGCTTCTACAAGTTCTCTTGTTCAAAAATTTATTGACACACTGCAATTGTATGGGGCGATACCAACGTTATATCCTCAAGGTGATTATGGACAGTTTCAAATAGAGCCGACCGGACAAATCAAACAAACACAAGACATCAGTTATTATTTCACACGATACTACATTTTTAATTATACAAACAGTTCAGGTCAGTTGAGAGATTTAGTAAGACGGTTTGGCGTTAATTATCCCAACTTATTACTTATCACTTTGAATACAACAAAAGGTGAAACATTTTATAGTTGGACACAATAAAACTGCCACCAACAAAAGTATTTGCAAAAGCAGGGCTGGACATTGTAACATCAGCTATGTGCTACTATCAGCAGTGGTTCCGGCTGGACGTTCAATATTCGGCTTTAGTTCATATCTTCAACATCAGTTTTTCAAATGAGCATTTGTACCGGGCTTGACGAACAATGAATTCCCTGCCATCGCAAATACCTGTTCGTTGTGTGCCATTTGTTTGACACCCTAATAATTCGACAATGAAAAAAATAATATTTACGACACTTTTATTCTTGGCAGCTTTTTCAACAACTTTCGGGCAAGA
Source organism: Bacteroidota bacterium (assembly GCA_018266965.1). GTDB lineage: Bacteria > Bacteroidota > Bacteroidia > Flavobacteriales > Weeksellaceae > Amniculibacterium. The sequence goes on along the minus strand of JAFDZJ010000019.1, from coordinate 233 downwards.
CAAATATTTAGACGATGGCAATAAATATTTAAACAGCGGTGAGCTTGACAAAGCGGAGAAAACTTTTAGAGATGGAATAAAATCCGATTCGACAAATTTGATATATCAATGTCAGCTCGGACTTACATTAATTCAACAAAAGAAATATTCAGACGCTGAAATCATACTCGACAAAATTTTAAAGACAGACACAAACAATGTTGCAGCAATTTGGTATAGTGGAATTGGCAATT
>JAFDZJ010000199.1 GCA_018266965.1 Bacteroidota bacterium | reverse complement strand
TTTGAAATATTTCTTCTTATATTTACACCTTATGTTAATCAAATAACATCTAATGAAAATTAATAGATTAAAAATCATTCTTGCCGAAAAAGAGAAAACCAACAAATGGTTAGCCGAGCAATTGGTCAAAAGCGAAGTTACCGTTTCCAGATGAGAAACCAACGAAATACAACCATCGATGGAGATGTTTTTAGCGATTGCCAAGCTGTTGGATGTTGATGTGAAGGATTTAATTAACTCAACAAAGACCGAAAATTAATGAAACTACAATTTAAAGAACAAAATTTTCAAATAGATGCTGTAAGTGCAGTGGTACAATGTTTTGAAGGGCAAACCCTAAAAGCAAATCATTTTACGCTAGAAAAAACAGCTGAAATAGTACGAAAAGCTAAAGAAAAAGCAGCCGGAATCGCTACGCTTGAATTTGAAGTAGAAGAACTTATTGGCTACCGAAACAGTGCTGTTCAAATTACTTCTGAACAAGTTTTTGAAAATGTAGTGGGCGTTCAACGGGAGCATTATTTAATTGAAAATCAAAAATTAGATATTGTAAAAGGTGCTAACATTGGCTACAACTTTACCATTGAAATGGAAACGGGTACAGGGAAAACCTATACCTACATTCGTACGATGTACGAACTGAATAAAAAATATGGTTGGAGTAAATTTATTATTGTGGTTCCCAGTATTGCCATTCGGGAAGGGGTTTTCAAAACTTTTGAACTCACACAAAATCACTTCCAAGAAATTTACGGACATAAAATTTCTCCGTTTATCTATAATTCATCCCGACCGCAAGATATTGAAACTTTTGCCTCCGATGGCAGAATTAGTGTGATGGTCATCAATACCCAAGCTTTTGCTGCTAAAGGTGCCGATGCAAGACGTATTCATCAAGAATTGGATCATTTTGGTTCAAGAAAACCCATTGATATTATTGCACAAACTCGTCCGATTATCATTATCGACGAACCGCAATCTGTTGGTAAAGAAGGTTCGGTTACTTTGAAAAGTATGGAGGATTTCCAACCTTTATTTACTTTGCGTTATTCTGCTACGCACGCCGAGGAATACAATAAGATTTTTCGATTAGATGCCTTAGATGCTTACAATAAAAAGCTAGTCAAGAAAATTCAGGTAAAAGGAATTAACCTTAAAGGCTCTTCGGGTACAAGCGGTTATTTGTATTTGGAATACATTAGTTTGAGTGCCAATAAACCACCATTAGCCTACTTGGAATATGAAAAACGCTCTGGAAATGGTGTAAAACGAGTGCGTGAAAAATTAGAACAAGGAACGGATTTGTATGAAATATCGGGAAATTTACCGGCTTACAAAAACTGTTTGATTACCGAAATCAACGGTTATCACAATAAAATTGTGATAAATGGTCAGGATATTTATCCGGGTGATATTTTGAATGATAAAGACGAATTGGCTTTCCGTAGAATTCAAATTCGAGAAACTATTTTGTCGCATTTACAAAAAGAAAAAGTTTTGTTTGATAAGGGCATCAAAGTATTATCGCTTTTCTTTATCGATTCAGTTGAAAAATACCGCCGATACAACGAAATGGGCGATGAAGAAATGGGTGAATATGCTCAAATTTTTGAGGAAGAATATCGCAATGCCATCAACCAATTTATTGATTTGTTTCATCAAGAATATACCGATTATGTGATTGAAACCGATGTGCATAAAACTTCAAAAGTATATGCTCCCGGAAGTTATTTAGGCTACTTACAACGAGATGATGCCGACCGAGTGCACAATGGTTATTTCTCTATTGATAAAAAAGGTCGTCCTGTGGATTCTACCATCAAACGAGGAAGTGAAGATTCTGATGATGTTTCCGCTTACGACTTAATTATGAAAGATAAAGAACGCTTGTTGAGTTTTGAAGAGCCTACCCGTTTTATCTTTTCACACTCGGCTTTGAAAGAAGGTTGGGACAACCCAAATGTTTTTCAAATTTGTGCCTTAAAAAATGTGGACAGCGGTAGCCAAACCAGAAGAAGACAAGAAGTAGGACGAGGTATGCGTTTGGCGGTGGACAAAAATGGTATTCGCCAGGATTTTGAATTAATGGGCAATCAAGTTCACGATATCAATGTGCTGACTGTTATTGCTTCTGAAAGTTATGAAGATTTTGCCAAAGGATTGCAATCTGAAATCGTCAAATCACTGAAAGACAGACCTGTAAAAGCCGATGCTAAATTTTTCGTAGGAAAATTACTAAGCAACGAAAAAGGAGAAACTATTCGATTGACAGAAGATGATGCCAAAAAGCTGAATAAGTTTTTGTATAAACACGACATTTTGGACGATGACGATAAAATCACTCCCGAAGGAAAAGCCTTAATTGAAAAAAATGAAATTCCTGTTCCCGAAAATCTAATTTCTTATGCTTATGCTGTAAGTCAGTTGTTGCAAACGGTGTATAATGGCGAAAGTATCAAACCAGAAGACGAAAGAAGTACGGTAACAATGACGGTAAATAAAAATTTTTCCAAAAAGGAATTTCAAGAATTATGGAAAAAAATTAGCCTAAAAACGGTTTATGAAGTTCAGTTTGATACTGAAAAATTGATTAACGAAAGTGCGATTAGACTGAATGACGATTTACATATTTCGGAACGCAAGTATGAAATCAAAACCGGAGAAATGGGCGAAATTTCTAAAACCGATTTGAAAGATGGAACGGCTATCAATGTTACCAAAACCGATTCTAAAAAATTATCGTCTGATTTGTATAGCGAAGTGGCTTATGATATTGTAGGAGAAATAGATGCACTTACCAATCTGAAACGCAGCACCATTGTAGAAATTTTAAAGAAAATAAATCCAACAACTTTTGCTTTGTTACAGAAAAATCCGGAAGAGTTTATTGCAAAATCTGCTAAGCTGATTAACGAAACCAAAGCCTCACTCATCATCAACAACATTGCTTATCACAAAACCGAAGAAAGTTTTGATGCCAAAACGGTATTTACCAATGGCAAAAATGTATTGCGTACCGAAGAAATGTTGCAAAAACATATTTACGATTTCTTGGAAACCGATTCTAAAATAGAACGAGAATTTACCAAAAACCTGGAACAAGCTACCGAAGTAGTGGTATATGCCAAATTACCCAAAGGCTTTTACATTGCCACACCGGTTGCCAATTACAGTCCCGATTGGGCAATAGTGCTAGACAACGAAAAGGTAA
>JAFDZJ010000198.1 GCA_018266965.1 Bacteroidota bacterium | reverse complement strand
TTGTGTAATTTTTATTGTCAAGCACATCAAAATTAAACTTATCTGTTAAACAAATTACAGCGTTCAAATTTTTAAAAAAATATAATAAAATCAATTTCGATTTTATTTAAGCATTTGTTTTAAAGTTGAAATTAAATCATCTATATTTTTAGTGATACCCTGAACTGTATATTTTTTTTCACTTTTTAAGTGGTTTAATTTAGGCTGTATTATTTTGACTGAAAATTTTATAGAATCATTATCTTTTTTATCTGAAAAGTATTCTTTTACAAATTTCCAATCTATTTTTTCTTTTTCATTTTCTTTAACAGAAATAGAAAAATCATCTTTTCTTTCTTTTTTATTTTTTATAGGTGTATAAGTTTGTGCTGATATTTGAGTTAATCCAACAACTAATGCAAGTATTGTGTAAATATTTTTCATAACTATTTATTTTTAATTTGAGTTTTTTTATTTATAGGTTTATGTGTAGTTTCAACACTTTTGCAAAGTATTCCGTTAGCAAAGTGCAATAAATCGTCTTTGTTTACAATTCAATAAATTTTCAAGTTTATTTATAATTTGAAAAAAAAAGAGAAATGTATGTACAAATCTCTTTTATTTTTTTAATAAAAATTACATTCCAATTACAGGCATGGAAAGCATCAACAAGGATTCGTGTTCGTCTAGTCCATCGGTAGGTTCCAAAATACCTGGTCGGTTAGGAACGGACATTTTTAGGAGTATGTCGTCGGAGTTCAAAATCGATAGCATTTCTGATAAAAATTTGGAACTAAATCCTATATTAATATCTTCTCCATTGTAATCGCAAGGGATTTGCATATCTGCTTTGTTAGCAAATTCGGTATCTTCGGCATGGAGATGCAATATGTTTCCGGATAATTTGAACCTAATTTGGTTGGTAGATTTACTGGACATAATAGAGGCTCTTTTGATGGAATTCAGCAAGAGAGATCTATTTACAGTCAATACATTTGGGTTTTCTTTTGGGATTACAGCGGAAAAATTAGGGTATTTTCCATCAATCAATCTACAAATCCAAATATGATTTCCGAATTTGAATTGTGCCATATTGTCGCTGAACTCGATGTTCACATCTTCCGTAGCATTGGAAAGAATATTTTTGAATATAGTTAAAGGTTTTTTTGGCATAATGAATTCCATAGGTTCCGAAACCAAATCGGTTCTTTTATAGACTACAAGCCTATGAGAATCAGTTGCAACAAAGTTGGCTTCGGTTTCTGTAAATTGGAAAAGTACACCGGTCATAACTGGTCTCAATGAGTCGTTGGAAGTAGCAAATAATGTATTTGCCAAGGCTTCGGAAAGCACAGCGGCAGGAATTGTTATGGATTTTGTGGCATCGAAACTTGGCAATTCCGGATAGTCTTCTGCATGATCTAATGCAACAAAAAAGTTGTCTTTTTCATCTAAAATTTCTAAAATTTTACCATTTCCTTCTTCATTGTCTTTGATCGAGAAAGTCAGAGGCTGTTCTCCATAAGTTTTTATGAATTCTTGAAATATTTTTGCGGGAACAGCAATAGATGTTTGGTCTTCGGAAATCACTTCTATTGTTGTGATAAGTGTTGTTTCTCCATCAGAAGCGGTGATTTTCAACTGGTTTTTATCCAAATCAAAAAGGAAATTTTCTAAAATAGGACGACTCTGTGAGCTAGAAATAACTCCACTTACAGTTTGTAATGCTTTTTGCATTTCTCCACTAGAAACTATGAATTTCATTTGCAATATTATTAATTCTACAAATATATGAAATTGATTAGAATATCTATATCTTTTTTGTGGATTATTTACATTAATTTTATAGTAATCAATTTCAATTTTTGGGTTAATTGCAAGATAATTATCTTTGTTAAAAATTTAATAATGGCAACTCGACATTCATTTTCAAAGAGTTTACAATGTGCTTGTAAAGGTTTTTTGGGAGTACTGAAAAATGAGAGGAATTTTCAAATAGAAATTGTCGCTTTACTCGTCAATGTATTTCTTATTGTTTTTTGGAAAGTATCTGCAATTGAAAGTATAATTATTTTACTTATTTGCTTTTTGGTATTGTCTGCAGAACTTTTTAATTCTGCCATTGAAAAATTCTGCGATTTTGTGCATCCAAACCATCATCAAGTCATTGGGTATGTGAAAGATGTTGCAGCAGCAGCGGTGCTAATTTTAGCCTTTTCATCTTTGGTTATAGGATTGATAATTTATTTGCCGTATTTTATAGAATTTATTAATTGATAAAAATAAGAGATTTTACTGGAAAGTAAAACCTCTTGTTTTGAAGATAAATAAAAAGTTTTCAGTTTATTGGGATACAAAAATCGACACTCATTTTTCCATCAGGATGTTCTTTGTAATTTGTATGATAAATTTCATATGGAAATGCTCTTCTAAATTGAAAACCATTTTCACTCATCCATAAAAAAAGTCCATTCCATGCTTGTTCAAACTCATTTAGTCCAATGAAAAAATTCCCTACTATATATTTTCCTTCAGGAAGGATTTCAGAGAAGACTTCTCCTTCGTTTGTCATTGGTTTTTCTAGTAGCATACAAGCATTTATTCTGACTTTATCAGCAGGAGTTACTTTGAAACTATCATGATAAACAGAGATCATTTTCACACTTTTACCTGGAAAAATATTGTTGGCAACTCCCCAGTTAATAACTTTATTAAAGGCATTTTCAACATTTTGAATTCCAATACTTGTTACGGAGGCAAGATACATTTTTGGCATTTGCCTTACTTCAATTTTAGCGTTTTTCATAAATTTTTGTATTTGTTTAACACTGCAAATATATTTCTCAAAAACAACACTTTTTTGTCCAATATTGTTATTTTTTTGTAATATTTTATTATAATTTTTCGGAATAATTTTTCTAAAAGTGGTTGGGCAAACTCCATAATATTTTTTAAAAGTTTTACAGAATACAGAATGACTATTAAAACCAAGTTCTACATATATATCTCCCAATGATATGTATGGGTTTTTAGATAGCAATATTGCAGATTTCTCTATTCTTTTCCTGTTGATATACTCTTGTAATGTTTCGCCAATGATAAATTTAAAAAGTCGATGAAAATAGTATGGAGAATAGCATCCTTCTTTTGCAATATTCTCTAACCTGAGTTCTTGGTGCAAATTACACTCTATAAAGTCTAAAACTTTTCGAATTCTTCTCTCGTGTTCTATATCTGTCAAAATGATTTTTTTTTGCTAAAATATATTAAACTTAGTATTTTTTTTTGTTCAAAATTGCTAAAATTTATTAATTGAAAAAAAAGGCATATTACTGAAAAATAGTTGGAAAAAACCTTTGTATCCATTATTGATAAAGGATTTGATTAAAGTTTTATGAAACATGTTTCATAAAACTTTTTCATTGCTTAAAAAATGCTAAAAAAAAGCGATGCTGGTCATGCAAAAGTTTGGATGTTATTGGTTGGGGAAAACAAAATAATAAGCAACGATTTAAGTGTAAAAATTGTGGTTTGTTATTCACAAATAACCGCCCCGAACAGAAAATAAAAAACCGTATGTCTTGGTTCAAAAAATGGGTGCTTGAAAGACAAACTTGTCAAATACTTTGCCGAGACAGTGGTTACTCAAAAGATACGCTTCAAAGGACTTTATATGCCATTTTGGAACAGACTCCAAAACTCAAAATCATCAAAAGAGAAAAGATAAATTTTAGAATAGATGCAACATATTTTTCTAAGTTCTGTATGGTTGCTTACCAAGATGATTTTGATGGTTACACACAGTTTATCCATTTTACAGATGGCGAACATTACTCGGAAATAAAGGAGGATTTAGACAATTTGATTCGTTTAGGTGTCGGCTTGAAAGAGCATCACAACAGATGGGCATAAAAGCAACAATCTTATTGCTCATTGGTTGCTCCTCAGTAGAGCCAATTCCCTCTTCAGATTGACAGCCGAAGTATTACACTTTTTTTTAAAATTCCACCAACTATTTTCAGTACATTACCATTTAGTTTAATTAGAGATTAAACGGGATTTTTTATAACTTATTTTATTTCAATTGATGGATTAATTTTTAGTATATCCGATGAAAATTTGTCAAAATATTTTGGAGAAATTACCACAGAATTGTAACCCGACCAATAGATTTCTACTCTTCCACTAAGACTTGGTGCCGGAGAAGAAATGAGGTTCCAAGTTTTTTCTATTTTATAGATTCTCCTGATTTCTACCTTTTTGTACAACCTAAAATATGAATAAATATATAGAAATTCATTATCTAATTTGTATCGGATACTGAACAATGTCATATTAATAAACAAAAAGACAAACAATCCAATGACAATCCCAATCCAATCTTTTTCTAAAAAACTATCAATTAAAATTGTTAAAAAAATGACAGAAATGATAAAATATTCTATCCATCCTATTTTAGTTGGGATATTTCGCATCTATACAAAAATGTAAATTTTGTATTATTTGTGCATATAGACAACAGTTTTGTCCATTATGCCATCATTGTTCATATCTTGCAATGGTAACGAATAGTATTGCAATTCCAGTTCGGTAAGTGTTTGCACAACATATTCCTTTGGATTGGGTTGGTTGGAAAATTTCATCACCAATTTGTTTATACTAGGACTATTTTGGTAGTCGTAATTTCCAGTTTCGCTATTCATGGTGCTACAACCGCCTCCGGAATATTTTTTGAACTCGAATGTGTTATCATTTTTGAATTCGTAAGTGTTCATAAGATCACAATCTTTGGCAGTAACCGAGCTTATGATGTTGCCATCTTTACCAGAGATAACTGCAATTTTGGAGAGTTTCCAAGTACCTGCAATCATTGGTGTATATTCTACCATTTCTTCTTTCTTTCCGCAAGAATTCATAAATAAACCAGCGATAACAACAAGAGTAAAGATTTTTTTCATTGAATTAAATTTCAACAAAAATATCATTTTATAGTAAAATACACAAAACATTTTCTATTGTTTTGTGTATTTGTGTTTTGTAAGTTTTTAATCTTTAAAAATTCAACAAAAAAATTATCTCCATTTCTGCGAAGTAAATACTATTTCTTTGTAATTATTTTTTTCATAAAGAATTCCAATATTTTTTTTATCCAAATTTACCAAATCCGAATAGGCAACAAAATCTATTTTTTCTGAATTAGGATTTTTATCGATAACGAAATTTTTATACCATGTTTTGCCTTCATCATCACTAATACGAAGGGTAAGATTGTCCCTATATTTTGGGTCAGCTGTATTGGAAAAGGCTATATATGTCTTTTTTTTGAATTTTCCTAAATATAATAAACTGCCTTCGTTTACCGGGTC
>JAFDZJ010000197.1 GCA_018266965.1 Bacteroidota bacterium | reverse complement strand
CATAAGCTTCCTCTAACTTTCCCGCCTGACGAAGTTCTTTTATTTCTTTAGCTGGCATATTCTTCTTGTTTAAAAGTTTGCAATGCCGTTTGAATGCTGGAGAGCAACGACTGACTGTTGGTCATATGTTGAATAGGAACAACCCTACGAAAAAAACCATTCTTTTTATATTCAAAATCTACAACTGCTGTTTCATTGTTTCGCTTAAATGTATAGCGCTCCTTGTATTGCTGATGTTCAATACCCTCAATTGTAATATCTGTCTCTTTGAACAACAATACTAAATCATCAAACAAACATTTTGTAAAAGGGAACTCTTCTTCTAACTCGAAGTCAAATTCAATTTGGCTAATAATCGTTTCGGCTGTATTTCGCTTTATGGAAACATTTGGCAAATGATTTAGAATTTCAGCAAGTACAATATTTAATGAACTGTTTGGAGAAAGATTTGGCATTGACGCAAATGGTTTTCTAAATTCATTTTGGCCATTTACATAAGTTCTGAAAACTGCCTTGTCTTGCTCCCTCATAAAAGAGTATCTAATCTCATAGCCAATTTTCTCCCACCCAACAATTTCAATGTATTGTTTTCTTACTGCCTGGCGAACCTTGAGAAAATGATCCTGTAAGGGTACAGGTTGCTCTAAAAGGTTCAGCATTGAAAGCTGTTGCAGTAATTCGTTATCCAGACTGATTTCTTCTGTTTGAACCTGATTGCCGGTTAATTCATTTAATGCATTCAAGACTGTTACATCAAGGAATGCCATAGCTGAATAGGAATTGAAAAATGGTGGGTTTAATGCATACAATGTTTTTGATGCCCGGGTGATTGCCGTGTATGCCCAGCGGTAGAAATCCTGATTTGTTTTACCTGCTCTCCTTTGTTTATCAGTAAAGCAGTCGAAACCTTCCATATTATCATTATCCCATACAGTAAATACATTATCCCATTCGCCACCTTGGGCCTTGTGGCAAGTAACGGCATAACCATACTTCATCAACAAGCAATTGAAATACTCATCCTGCATGATGGCTTCCTTAAACTCTTCTGTCTTAGGCTTTAAACCCTTGTGTCGGGAAGTAAAGTCTACATACAAAGCTTGAGTTTCTTCCGGCTTCAAATAATTATCTCCGTAAAGGAAGTTTTCAAGCATCTTACCTTTTACAATCTTATTTCTACTTTCTGCATCAGGGAATACCAGCTCCACATCACGCCAGGAAAGTGTTACCGGATTTTTGCTTCTTAATGCTATTGTTCTTTGTGTAATGGTATCACTAACTTCATTGATAACGGCAAATTCACCATTGAAAATGCCCTTTCTGTAATTGTTACCGCCCATGATAACAATATCACTTTTCTGAACAGGTAAATCAGCATTGCCAAATCTCCGTTCTCTTATTTGTAAATTGAGGTCAAGACAGGTTTTATTTTTACTGGCAATGATAATTTTTGGACTTGCTGCTTCTTGCCAGGTGTCAAGGAAAGTTTCATAAGTAGGATTTGAAATATCCTTTCCATTGGAACGCAAATTGAAGTCGTTAAAGAAACGGGCTGAAATACTCTTGCGTATTTTTGCAGCTGCTCTTAATATGCCACTATCACCACCTTGCCTTTTCACTTCCTTCATTTCGGTTTCTTCAGAAGAAATATTGAAATGCTCTTTTAGATAACTGGCTTCAAAAGCTTTTGAACTATTATCACCCACCGGAGGTAACTGACAAGGGTCTCCAACGAAGATGATTTTAGAATTTACATTTGGCTGTGCAACTCTTGTGTAGGTAATCAAATCAGACAATAAGTGGCTTGAACCAAAACGGAAAAACTCTCCTTCGCTTTTGGCATCAGATAGCATGGAGGCTTCATCCACTATGAATATTTTGCCGGCCACATCCACATTATTCCGGATTTTATAATAGTAATAGAAAGAATCACCTTCTTCAATCTCTACCAAGTCCTCATAGCTATAGATAGACTTATGTATAGTATAAGCTTCCTGCCCCGTTTTTTCTCTGATTACTTTGGCAGCTCTGCCTGTTGGAGCCATTAAAGCAAAATCTTTTTCAACTATATTGAGATATTCTACCAATCCCTTTAGGATGGTTGTTTTACCACTTCCGGCATATCCTTTCAGCATAAATACCTGCACCGGATTGGCTAAAAATGCCTCCAGTTTAGTTAGAGTCGTTTTCTGGTCCTGACTTAGGTTTAAGTGCTTGAAATGATTGAATATGCTCATGGTTTTTAATTTCTATGCAAATGTTGTATTCAACTGTGCGGTGTAACTGCACAGTTAAATATTTACTTTATTTTCTTTTCCGGTTAATAAAAATGAGATTAACTCAAATAATTCTTTTATATCCTTATCAGGCTTAATATTGTGAGTAGTTCTTTTAGTCTTCTCTGTTTGATCATAGAATCCAGTAGAAATATCAGAACCATGCGTTAGGTATAAGTGATTTCGAGTTTCGTTTAAGTTGACCAAACTCTGTTGGAATTTAGATTTATTAATACTTAAAGAAAGATTATTTTTCTTTTCAAGTAAGTATGCTATCTGAAGAAATAAAGTAGTTTCGTAATTAGTTTTTGTTTTTGTTGGTGGAGTACTTTGAAATATATTATTTGAGAACTCGAAAAAAGCTTTTTGCGTATGAGTTAATTTATAGTAACGACTTGAGGAATTTGTTGAAGGATTGCCGGAAGAGTCTAAAATAAAATCATAACTATATTCGACATAAACATCTGCCTGGCCTTGAATATTCCATTTATAATGATTAGCATTATATGTAATATTTCTTCCTCCTGGATGAGTAGTAAATTGTATACCTGAAGAGTCACTAATCGAAATATTTGGTTGTGTTTTATTATAATTTGCTTCACTGATTTCATTTAATAAACTCCATAATGTAACAAATGCCAATTCGTGATCTGAAAAATGAAATTTGGATTCATTAAATTCTGTTTGTTCAAGTCCTCTTTTTAAGAGGCCATAAAACATTTCTAAACGTTCTTTGATCCTTAGTTTAAATTTTGAGTTGCCTTTTTCACTAATATTTAAAAAGGTATTATCAGTGGTAATTTCTTGTATAGCAATCCAATAAGGCCTTAATATTTTATACTTATCATGCACATTTTTTATTGTGGCAACAAAGTCTTTAAAATTCTTTGTGGAATATTCTTTATTACGGTAATAGATTGGCGATTCTTTTATATACATAGCGTCAGCACCCTTCTCCAGAACTTCGTCTAAGTTCCAAGCTTTGTCAGATGCAGTAAAAATAATTACTGGAATGTGTGGAAATTTTCCTTTTATAAACTTTAAAGCAGATAGTGCATTCGTACTATCGGCTTTCCCTTTTTCAAGATACAAGTCTAAGTAGATCAAATCATATTGATCAAATTTTTCCGGTGTTGTATTTTGCCAAGCCAGAACTTCTGTAGAAGATACTCTTTTATCAACCGTACAATCATGTATATTCTCAAGTAATTCTATCCAACCACAATCAGCGTTATCGTCAATAAGCAAAATTTTACCGAACAAATTATGTAAACTTTTATTTGGAGCTGGATGATCCTTATTTATAAATCTTGACAAATACTTAAAATAAAGGTGTTTTGGATAGGTAAATTTGATCAAATCGAAAATGCCAAAATTGGAGGCTAATCGCATTGCACCCCACTCATTAGTAGTCTGATGTCTGTTATCATAAGGACTACTAATATTAATTTTTTCAATTACAACAGGCTTTAATTTTTTAACTTCTACATCAATTGCATAATGCAGAAGACCGGATATTTTATCCAACTTCACTGAAAATATAGCTTCGTACTTTCTAAAATAGAAACCCTCAGTTTGAAATATATTATTGATTAGATTGTCCTTTAATGATTGATCCTCTAAATCCAAATCAGTCCAATCGGTTAAAATAATTGGAATCTTATTTAATGTACATTTTGTATATTCAGTACATGCAATGTGACTTGCTAATCCAATTGCCCTTGACCAACCGGATCCGCCCAAATTCTTATCAATAATTATTACCTTCACATTGCTATATGATGAATTATCCAATGATTCAGATACGTTATTCAAAAAATACTCTTCCCTGTTGTTTTTATATAAATAATCGTTTTCTTCTTCACTGGAATAAATACTTGCAATATTTATCTGCTTAAACGATTCAGGCAGATCTATTGAAAAAGAACCTTTAGAATTATGAATTAAGATGTACATGTTTAACTAGTTTTAATTTGTTTCAATAAGGTCCTCTAAATTTTCAATAAATTCATCATCATTCATTTTTGAAAACCTACTTAAAATTTCGGAGGACTTCATATAGCCATATAAAGAAAGCAATTCTTTAAATGAATTTGATTCAATTGCATTTTGTATTGATTCTTCCAAATCGGTTTTAATAATTTCAAACAATGTATAAGCTTTATCTTTTTTAGGATTAATATATGGATTGTATAAATATTTTATGTGATATTGACCTATTATTATGTAGCTATCAATGAAGTTTTTGAAATTATTGAAGTATTGCCTCCTTAATATTTCATAACAAAAAGTGTCTTTTGAAATTTTGTCATCGTAAATTCTTTCTACTGGAAGTTCACTTTCGGTTCTGCTTCCGGAAAACAAAACAACTTTGGATGTTTTAGTAAGTTTTTCAAATAACACTGCTTTAAGACCGTCTTTAATCAATGGATTCTCAAAACTATCATGGATAAAAATGAAAGGATAATTTGAGAAATCCTTCATTAAAACAATATCATCTTCCTTATTGATTTCTAACCATAGGGTTTCTGTACTTTCATAATATTCAACTAGTAATCGTTCTTCAACAGTTAAGTTAGAAAGAAGCTGAGAAGTGCTGAAATCTTCACTGGGTGCTTTGTCGTCCAAAATTATTATCTTATTTAACGTCATAAAATTTAAGTATATGTTTAAAACCCCCAACAGAATGAGGCAAATTCTCTATTGCCTGAATTGATTCTGAACATTCAGGTGCATTTAGCAGATTTAACCTCTTGGATGATTCATCAAGAAAATCACACTCAACAATCCAATCGCATAAATTTCTGAAATCAGATTTGAATGGGGAGGAACCCTGTAAAAACTGCAATAATGTTAAACTATCAATTTTTGCTATACTTAAAGAATCAAATATCGTAAGCTCAACAAATGATAAAGTTTCTGCTTGTACTCTTTCAATTTCCACAACTATTTTCTTCTTGCTTGGGTTGAATGATTTCTCGCCATTAATGTTGGAATGGTCTCTTATACCTTGAACTATATACCTGATACCGTTGTATATGGCAGGTTGCCACGTAAAGAAAGATGACCTAATATTAAACTTACGTTCATCAGGCATAAATGACAATGAACTTATCGGTACTTTTTGGTCATTGAAAACATTAATGATATCAGTTTGTAATTTGCTGTATTCGCTGCCACTGCCATACCTGTATTTCTTTTTAAATTGCTTAGCATATTTTGTATATACACTATCATTATTGAAAGGATGTTTTTTGGTGTTTTGGAAATATGGTAGGCCTTCTTTTTCAAAAAGTACGATTAGTTCCCTGACAGACATTAGTATTCCAAGGTTCAAAAAAGAAACATTGGATATCCATTCCTTTTTAAAGTGGTAAATAAAGTTAGGATGACTCTTTACTTTGTTTAAAATATCCAGTATAGTTTCATCTGATAAAATGACATCATGCACTAATTCTTTAAACCCACTACCGTCACCAATTTTGAATTTCTTTAAAAAAGAAATTGTATACATTGGATTATGAGGAAACAACTTATTGGGTTTATTATCTTCTGGTACTTCCTCAAATTCCTCAATTGAATTTGGGACAATAATCGTACTTGGTAAAACAGTGT
>JAFDZJ010000196.1 GCA_018266965.1 Bacteroidota bacterium | reverse complement strand
TTAGAACTTCAAAAAATATAAAGAGCTTATTACCGATTTTTAAGTCGTGTAATAAGCTCTTAATTCTTGCCTGAAATTAAATCTCATTCAAAATGAAGATGCTTTTTCAGTGGTCTCTAATTTCTTACCATGGCTTTATTTTAGCTATATTTTAAAAATAATTATTTAAAATCCGCATCTGTAGCTTTATTTATCTCGATAGATTTTACAACAAAAGTAACATCCATACCGCCCATATTTGCACTAACAGAATGTGGGAATTTTACCCCAGAAACTTCTTTGTAATCGGAATAAGTTGTTGGTCCTTCTTTACCGCTTTCGCCAGTTTTTAGTCCAGTTTTCACACTATAATAACTTGTATCGTCGCCGTCTTTTACTGCATAACAATCCTCGTTATTAAATTTTTCAATTCCTCCTAGTTTAGCAGTTTTTGCCATACCTAATTCTGGGAACAATTCGGTATCTGCTAACAATTTGGTTTTTTCAGCAGCTGGAAGTGGCATTTTTTGTCCTTGAGCTTCTATCCTACCGTCTTTACCATCGAAAACCATTTTTTGTACCGTTTGTCCCATCATGCTAACCGATTGGTTTACTTTTCCTCCTTTAGCTTTTATCTCTTTCATTTCCAAAGCCATACCTTGTACAGTTGCAGTAGCGGTTGTTGTAGTAGAAGTGATTTTCGCTAAAGCGTCTTTTCCACCAATAGCAGCAATATATTTGTCCAATACAGAGGCAACGGTTACACTAGCATCAACTTTTTGTACTTGTGGTTTTGCAACAGGATTGGCTTTGCTATCATAGAAATTCACAGGATAGCCTAATTTTTCTAGACCTTCTGTAATTTGCGAAGCTTTACCAGCAACAAAAATTCTACTTTGGTTAGGTAGTATGTTTGCTTTTGCTGCTTTGCTTACATCATCAGCAGTAACCGCATCGATAGATTTCAGATAGTCCACATAGAAAGAATCCGGAAGGTTTTGTACTTTTTGGTTCAGCGCAAATCTAGCAATAGTACTTGGGCTTTCCATGGAGCGGATAAAATCTCCTTTCAATTTTGCTTTTGCATTGGCAAGTTCTTCTGGTTTTATGGAAGTAATACCGTTTAGTTCTTTCATAAATTCGGTAACAGCCTTGTCGGTAACTTCGTTTCTTACGCTAGATTCAGCAGAAAATTCAGATGAATATTTACCCGGACTCATTCTGGAATAAGCTCCATAAGTAAAAGCATTTTTCTCTCTCAGGTTCATAAAAAGTCTAGCTTCTCCACCACCACCTAAAATGTAGTTGGCAATAACAGCCGGGAAATATTGAGGAGCCCCAACTTTCAAATCGTTAAGATTAGCAATATTAATTACCGATTGTACAGCCGAAGGAACATCAACCACATCAATTTCGGTTTTTGCTACATTGTTGGCAGGTTCCAATTTAGGGAAAACAGTATTGGATTTTTTCCATCCGTCGAATGCTTTTTCTACCAAAGGTTTTACCTCTTTCATAGTTACATCTCCTACTATTACTAGGTAAGCATTGTCCGGAGCGTAATATTTGTTATAGAAATCTTGTACATCTTTCAGCGTAATTTTATTGATGCTTTCTTCTGTGGTAAATTCTCCTCTGGAAGTGTTTTTTCCAAACATCAAAGCGTTGGAAACTCTTCCTGCAATAGCATCTGCACTTTTCTCTTCAGATTTCAGACCTTCTATCATTCTGTCTTTGGAAGTTTTAATTTCTTCAGCAGAAAATTTAGGACTAGTCATAGCTTCAGCCATCAACGAAAGTACTTGTGGAAAATATTTGGAAAGTGTATTTCCCGATGCACCAGAAGATGAAAAGTTAAGACTCGCCCCTAGAAAATCCACTTTTTTATTGAACTCGTCTTTGGACAATTTCATGGTTCCATTTTCGAATTGGTCGGACATAACATCTGCAACCCCAGCAACAGCACCTTCGTATATTGGAGGTCTGTCCATGGAAACGCTCATATTTACTCTTGGTAATTTATGATTTTCCACCACCATAACTGTCAATCCGTTTTTCAGTTGAAAAGTTTGTGGTTTAGTAATATTAATAACAGGTGTAGGACCTGGAGTTGGCATTTTGTTAATATCTATTTTCTGTGCAGAAAGCATTCCTGAAAACAAAAACGCTACTGCTATATATGATAATTGCTTTTTCATTGTAAAATTATTTTTTTTCAGGGATATAGTTGATGATTACTCTTTGGTTAGGGTTAAGGTATTTCTTAGCCGCGGCACGAATATCTTCTCTGGTAATACCTCTGTAGATATCAATTTCTTTATTGATAAGGTTAGTATCTCCCATCAACACATGATTGGTAGCCAAAGAAGCTGCAATACCTTGGATAGACGAATTGGAGTTTACAAATTGATTCTCGAATTGATTTTGTAGTTTTTGGTAATCTTCTTCGGAAATAAGGTCTGTCTGTACTTTTTTAATTTCCGCATCTATCACTTTTTGCAAATCAGCTTTTGGTGTAGGTCCCATTGGGATTGCAAAAAATGCAAATACTCCATCTTTTTCAAAACCTATACTATTAGCAGACACCTGTAGAGCTTTTTTGTCTTGGTCCACTAGTTTTTTGTACAATACTGATGATTTTCCACCACTAAGATAAGCTGAAAGCATATCCAACACTTTGGATTCTCTGGTAGTATTAGCAGGAGTTCTGTATGCGAAAATATAGGCAGGCAATTGTATATTTGGGTCTTTTACCGTTACCTCTTTTTCTTTGGTAATAGGTGCGTCTTCAATATAATTGAATGTAGGTTTTGCACCTTTCGGGATAGAACCATAATATTCTTCAATCCATTTTTTGGTTTGTTCTGGTTTTATATCTCCTGCAACTACCAATGTAGCGTTGTTCGGGATATAGAATTTTTTGTAGAACGCTTGAAACTCTTCTAGTTTAGCAGCATTTAGATCATCCATCGAACCGATAGTTGGCCAACTGTACTGGCTGTTGGTATATAAATTGGAAAGAATTGCAGGGAATAGATTTCCATAAGGTTGGTTGTCCATTCTCAATCTTTTTTCTTCTTTCACTACTTCTCTTTGGGTATCTACACCCACTTGTTTCACTTCTGCATGACGCATTCTTTCTGCTTCCATCCACAAACCTAGTTGTTGATTGTTGGAAGGGAAAGTTTCGTAGTAATAAGTTCTGTCGCTGGTGGTATTAGCATTGTTAGTTCCTCCATTGGAAGATACTATTTTGAACCA
>JAFDZJ010000195.1 GCA_018266965.1 Bacteroidota bacterium | reverse complement strand
TTCTTTCTTTATTATGAAAGAATGATTTGGCAATGGCATTTCTTCAATGGTTCTTAAAAATTCTGATAATTTCATTTGAATGTTTTTAGGGGGCATGTAAAATGACGCACAACGGTTCTCGGCTTTGCGAAGTGGCGGATTTTCTGCACAAATGTTCATTTGAAAAACTGAACTTGAACCTTGCATTAAACTGTCATAGAAGCACTTAACCCGCCATTTTGCAAAACCGATGTTAGCGGTTCGGTGTTCTTTTTCGTCAGTCGTTATGTCAATTTTTTGCTGCATTGTCTTTTGTCTGTGCGTTGGGTAGGCAAGCTCTTTTGCAGGTTTTGGTTGTGCTTTGGCTGGTGCGACCTGCAAATGTGCTTGACTACTGCGTTGGGCTATTGTTCCATTAATATTTTTTCTTCTTGTTTCTTTAGTTGAACGTATAAAACAACGTCTTTAATTACCAATTTATGAATTGCTGAAATAATAGTTTCCATTGTTTCATAGTCTGGTTTGTCGTCTTTAACTGGTAATGAAATGTCTAATACGTCTGCATCCTTGGCGTAAAAGTTTCTACCGTAGTTAAATTGTCCGTTGTATGATGATTTATGAATTGCAGAAGTCACAAAAATAGATGCGTACTTTGGTAACTTGTCTGTATGTACAACTGCAATATGGTCGTCTCCGCCATATTTGTAATTTCTGTATTTAGCTGAACCAAACATATCTATTGTTGTGGTGTTAGCTGAAAATACTGTTACATTATTACCAATAAAATCTGAAACTCCTTCGTCTGTTTCTCCTGCTGTTACGAATGGTAATGTACCCGAAATCCTGTCAGCACTTTTAAGTCTTTTACCACGAGTTGATTTGCCAAACAAGTTTTCAAGATTAAATGTTTCCCATTTTAAATCTTTATAATTTTCAATTGCTTGTTTTTCTTTTGGTGTCAGTTCATATTTAATGATCCCATTCTCTGCTAGATAGTTTTCAACCATTACAATTTGTTCTGTTTGTAATTCACTAACAAATCTGGTCATTAAATTAAAATTTATTATTCCGTCTATTGTCTTAGGTAGTTTAAAAAAAACTTTTTGGGCTAAACTCCAATGTCTTGCATATCCCAAATTGGGAATACTTTTTTTCCAACTGGCAAGTATGAATAATAATTCTTCAATCGTTTGCTTGGAATTAATGGTCAAAACTTTAACATTGTCCATTACACAAAAATCCTCGGTAGCAATGTTGAAACTTATTGTATGGTCACCAAAAACTATGTAGAAAGGATTGTCTCTATTTATAAAAAAATCAGCAACTTTATTTGTAAAACCTACAATACCGTTATTACTTGAATCAGATGAATAAACAGGTATTTTTCCATCTATTTCTAAATCGAGTTTTGTAAGCTTGTTTTTTACAACACAAAGTTTGAACAAATTATCATATTTATATTCACCCCACTCAATATTTTCAAACTTATCATTGAGTGGGGAACTTACTTTCCCAATTCTTCTTCAACAGTATTTTGTTTTAATAAAGTGCTTATTTCATATGCTAAGTAGTCGCTAACTGTTTTTTTGAAGTCTTTAACAGTTGGCTTGGTGTCAATTGGTGCTGATTGATTCCAATCTGCTCCGTGATTAGGGTCAATTGTACCTTCATAATAGTCCCTATCAGTAAATATTTTAAGTTTACTTTTACCAAAACGAACTAAATCAACTACTTCCTGATAACGCTCTTTAGCTTGGTCTGTGTCTTTAAGATTGTTGCTTGCTTTTTTTCGGTTTGCTCTTGTGTAGCCATCATTTGAAAAGTCAATGAACCTTACAACATCATCTTTGTGGTGTTTTTCATTAACCTTAAAAACATAAATGTTTGTGTTTACACTTGATTTACCAATAAATATGTCAACTGGCATTTTGATACTTGCCAATAGTGTATGTTTTGCTAATATTCTTCTATTGTAATCAATTGCTTTACCTGAACCTGATGAATTTTGAATGATGATAGCTGCATAACCTTTGTTCATCATTCCTAATGCCTTTTCAACAAAGTTCATTCCGTTTCCTAAAGCTGAATAAGGTGGATTTAAAATGAAAGCGTCCGCAGGGAATTTGCTGTCAGTTTTACCAAAACCATATTTTCCGTCAAAGTCTTTAATTGAGTCAATGTTCAAAATGTTTGAACTACCGTCACCCATTAAAATCATATTCAAAATCGCCAACATATACACACTTGAAAGCAACTCTAAACCTAGCAATTGCTCGGTTTTAATTTTGATTTCTTTTTGTGTTAGCTCTTGTGGCGATTTGATATTTTGCTTTGCATCATTTAGCATTTCGTTCATTGCAGCAACCAACAAACCTGCTGAACCTGTCGCAAAATCCCATACATAAGAGTCTTTATTTACTCTCGCAAGTTTTACTAATAAATTTGCAACGTATGATGGTGTTAATACAACGTCATTTAATTTGTCTTGAGAAAATCCAAGCCAACCATACATTTCGTTAAATAATTTCCCTGTAAAATCGGTTGTTAATCCAATTTTGTAATAAATCCCTAAGTCGTCAACAATTTTGGTAAATACTCTTTTTAGTTGGCTTTCTCCGTTTTCAACTTTGTTGATGTTTTCAGTTGTTAGCGTGTTTTCTAAAGTTCTAAGGATTAGATTTTTCTTTTCAACTGGAATTTCTTTGTTGTCTAAAAACGCTTTAATTTTTCTTACAATGATATCACCGTCCTTGTTGCCAATTTCGTTTGAGGATTTTAAATCTGATTTTTCAAGTGGTGCAACTTTTCCCGGTATTCCAAGAGTTGCAATTATTGAAGCTGCAACAAGATAAACACGGTCATTTTCTCCTAAGCCTTTTTCATTTTGGTAAATGTCATTGTTGAGTTTTACGAGGCAAAGGTCAATTTCCTTTTCTCGTTGTTCTTTAAGTTTGTCGAGTTCTTCTGGTGTTAATTGCAAGGTTTTTACCTTGTCAATAAAACTGTCAAAGTTTTTCGGGTCTAAAAATGAAAAGTCTGTGTATTCTCCAACTTTTTGACCTGCACCGAGATTGCTTTTTGAAACATAATAAACACCAATTGTATGATGAATTTTTCCTGTTTCGTCTTTGTGTCCTGTCATACCGATTGCTATAATGTCGGTATAGCTTGTGTGGTGTAGCAAGGCATTAGCGTAATGAACTGCACCGTTTACAGCATAAGAATTGATGTTCTTAAAGTTCGGTTCGTTTTTAGAAGTCCTGTTTTCAACTTGTCCGTCAGCGTCAAGTTTTACTAATTTTTCTTTGTAGCCTTTGTATTCAATAAGAATAGGGAAGTACTCTAAATTTCTATTTTGTAACAAGATTTTGGCATCAGGTCTGTTTGCACCTGTCCCGCCATTTTTTGAATAATAGTATGATAATGCTTTGTCTATTTCAGCATTTACAGATTCTTGTTCAAGTTTGTAAGGAAGTTTATATGATTTAAGCCAACCATTTGCAAGGTCGGCTATGTTTGGTTCAATTGATTGTACTGTCGTCTTTATTTTCATTTTCCTATTCTCTGTGATTTATAAAAGTTCAAAGATAAAATCTTCTGTCGGTGCGTTGGCAAGAAAACAGCTCTTTTGCAAGCTGAAGGGTCGGCTTGTGAGTCGGGGCTTGCAAATGTGCTGTTTTGTGCGTTGGCATTTTTTCTTGTCTTTATGCAGCAAAAATTATCTTGCCTTTCTGTTGGTTGTGTCGTCTTTTACACTGATGGTTGTGTCGTCTTTTACACTGACCGCTAACGTCCAGGGCTTGCTGCTGTGCTGGGATTTGAACTCGTCTGCCCGGCCACTGAAGCCCAATAGAATTTTTATTTATAAATATACCGAGAATTATCATTAGAAGATGGTCTGCCCATAAACCGCAGCTGAATAGAGAAAAAATGCTGAGTATTTATTCGTCCGCCAGCATTGCAGCAAACACGCTGTTAGCGGCAGTTTTAGTATTTAAATATTGGCTCCATATTATATTTCTCAAATGAGTTCCTCTTATAGTTTTGAATAAACATGTTTTTTGGTTTCAACATTTTATTTAAAAAGTCA
>JAFDZJ010000194.1 GCA_018266965.1 Bacteroidota bacterium | reverse complement strand
CTTCTTTGGATTATTGTAGAAAAAATAAAGGGATGGAAATTTTTGGATACTGTATTATGCCAAGTCATATTCATTTAATTTTCCGTTCAGCGGAGGGTAAGCCATCAGAATTGATTCAAGATTTTAAAGGATTTACTTCTCGAAAATTGATAGAAGCCATACAAGAAAACAATCAAGAAAGTAGGAAAGAATGGTTGCTGTGGATGTTAAAAAAAGCAGGAGAGAGAAATTCGAATGTTAAAAACTATCAATTATGGCAACAGAATAACAAACCAATTGAAATATGGTCTTTAAAAGTATTTGAGCAAAAATTAAATTATGTGCATCAAAACCCTGTGGAAAGTGGTTTTGTTGTGGAACCTTGGGAATGGAAATACAGCAGTGCGAGAAATTATTGTGATGATTATGATGAAATTTTACAAATTGATGTTAATAATTAATGTGGGCACGAGCAAGATGCTCGCCCCACGCTGGGGGTAATCGTTTTGGTTATTGAACCAATTTGATATTTTGTTTCTGCGTTATATTTAACATTTTCGAGTTTTGATTGTCCGAAACTTCTATTGTAAACTTCTTTTCCATCTTTGAAAATAGAAATACTCCCAATTCCTCTGTTGTTGGTTTCAATATGACTGATAAAGCTGTCAATTTTTTGAACATCAATATTCTGACCAAAAACTGTTAAACCAAATAAAATAGATGTTATTGTTGTGATAAATTTTAATTTCATTTTGCGTCGTCGTTTATAATTGTGTATATCATGGATATAGAGTTACAAGGCTTGTAAAGTACATTGTACATGGCTTCAATTATTTTCTATAATGCGAAATCTGTCCAATTTACCTTTTGTAAGTTTCGATATAAGATTTCTGTTTAGTTTCTTTTATCTTTTCCCCAAAGAAGTTTTTGTCGGATTGTTTCGTAGAAACTAATATTTTTTGGGTGTAATAGCACAATTTGGAATTTGGCTTTTTTTAAAATGACCTCCTCTTTTATATCAAAATGAATAAGTCGAGAGTCCAAAGACAATGAAAACTGAGTAGCTCTACTTTCTATTTGTAATTTTATTTCTACATTATCATTCACAACCAAAGGTCGAACATTCAGATTATGAGGAGCGATAGGTGTAATGACAAAATTGTTGTTGTTGGGAGAAATAATTGGACCGCCACAACTCAATGAATAGGCTGTGGAGCCAGTTGGGGTAGAAATAATAAGACCATCACCCCAAAAAACATTTAGAAATTCTTCGTCAAGATAGGAGTCTATGGTAATCATAGAAGTAGTCTCGGTTCTGGAAATAGAAACATCGTTTAGGGCGTAAGGAAAAAAATTTTCTTTTTTTGGTGAAACAATTTCTATCACCGACCTTTTACTTATCCCAATATTTCCAGACAATATATCGTCTAGGTGGTTAAAAACTTCAATTTTTGTAAAATTTGATAAGAAACCTAATCTTCCGGTATTAACCCCTACAATTGGTATTTCCAAATCTTCAATGAAAAGTAGGGAACTTACAATGGTGCCATCGCCTCCAAAAGTAAAAAAGAAATCGATGTTTCTTTCTTTCAAATCATTTTTATTTTGGAAAGTGTCGAAATCTTTGGAAAATTGCATTGCCTCTGACATACCCTTGTGCAAAGATATTTTCACACCTCTTTTGTCCAATTCTGAAATGAACTTGCTGAGGTATAAAAAAGTATCCAAGTCTGTCTTTTGTGTATAAATTGCCGCTTTCATAAAATTAAAACTCTAAATATTTTTGAAAAAAACCAAATCTATCCTTCATTAATTCGTCTTTGGAGTCGTCATAATGTTTGTGTACAACACTGTAACCATATCTTTCAAAAGTTTCGTCTATTGAGCTAAGATTTTGGCTAGAAATTTTAAAAGTAATCCAATAATTGTCGTCATTGACCTGGTTGATATAGCAACCATATATTTTCCCATTATTGGACTCTACAATGTTGGCTATCTCTGTGAAAGAATAATTTTTGGTTGGCGTTTGTATAGTCAATACAGCTCCGTTTTCTGAAAATAATGGAAATTTTGAAAATTCGCAAAATACATCATCTGTAGAAATATAGCCCAAATATTTTTCTGTTGTTCCGATTACCGGAACTATATTACTATTGAAAATGTGAAATAACCTTACTGTATCCAACAGATTAGCATCTGCCAAAATTGCAAATCTTTCAAAATGAATTTCCAAATTTCCAAGATTGCCTTCGGCGACATCTTCCAAAAAAGAAACGCTCAAAGCTCCTGCATATACCCCTTTTCTTTTGATGAAAATATGAGTGTAGCCAAAATCTTTAGCAATTTCTCTTGCTTCCTCTATTGAATCATGATACCCAAAAATAGGATAGTCTTTGGAAATGTAATCTTTTATAAACATTGTGCTAAATTATAAAAAACATTGTTTATATACAACGACATATAGAAAAGAAAGATTGAAAGTTATTATTGTTACTACTTGTTTGTGAAGCTATACTTTTGGATTTGAGATGATTTTTTATTTTGTAGAGAATATTTTGGGAAAGATTATAGATTATTATTGATGGCATCATTGGTTTTGTCCACCCCGAAACTTATGAAAGCTCCGACAAACACGAAAGTGCCAACGGAAGGTATAATGGCTGTACTCCTACTACCATCATTGGAAAATTGATAACCAAATATGTTTTTATTTCCCAAAACATTATTAATAGAAAGCACCAAAACGGTAAATGCTTTTGAGTCTTTCTTTCCTAAATTTGGCAAATAATTTATACTGAAATTCATAGAGTTGTAATCTTTTACCATACCACTGTTACGAAGATAGTTTTGTCCGTTTTGGGTGGCGATGTCATAATATGGTCTTCCGGAATTGTAAGTGTAAGATACATTGAACCCTGTTTTCCATTCGGTAACAAATTTTTTGGCAACAACAGAAAGTGTATGTTTTGCAGCAAACGAAGGTACCATATTTCCAGGATAATTTAGGAAATCTCTGTTGGTGTCCAAGTAGGAATAGGAAATCCAATAATCTATGGATTGTATGGATTTTTTATCTCTCCAAAAAAGCTCAATTCCTTTGGCTTTTCCGTAGCCGTCATTACTAATTGCAGTTTGAAAATATTGAGAATTTGTAGTTTTTTCTAAATTGGAATAGTCTTTAATAAAAGCTTCTAATCTTAAACTTCTTCCCTCGGAATTTCTTTGTAATTGCAAAATATAGTGTTGAGCTTCCTGATAACCGAGTTTTATAGGAGAGTTAAGGTATTTGCTCTCTGGGTTTTGATAGAAAATCCCGTAAGCCAAATTAGTTGTCCAATTGGGATTTATTTTATAGGCGATTGCAAATCTTGGGGCAATATTTATTTTTCCTAGGTAAGAAGAATTTTCAGCTCTTACGCCTATTTTGGTTGATAATCGATTACTAAATGCCCAATCCATTTCGGCGAAGATGGAAGAAATAACATCATTATATTTTTTCCCATAATTGTTGTTTTCGTCGCTACCATTCCATTCCAATCCACCTCTAATTGCAGAAACGGCATTTAGTTTTCTTTCGAGTATTGCTTTGGCATTCCAATAAGTCCCTTTGTTGATAAGAGGGATATTGGAAATTGTTTGTCCTATTAATTTTGAAGCGAAATCCAAATCCGATTGGTTGTAAGCAAACGAAGACCCTGCATTGATGGTGTATTGCCCAATCTTTTGTCGGTAAGAAAGGTTGTGGTAGGTATTTTGAGCATTTAGGCTGGTGAAATTGGTGTCGGCATTAGTTTCAAGACTTGGCGTTTGTACCTCCATTTTATTTTGGTCAAAATTCCCATAGTATTTCCACATAGCTCCGGATTTTGTTTTTATTCTAAAATTAGCATCGGCACTCCAACCGTTTGGAGGAGTAATAAAATCGGTATTGAAATTGAGAAGTTTCTGCATTAATTTCAAATTAGAATATCCAAGACTAAATCCATAAGAATGATTTTTTTGTTCCGAAAGTTTCTGCAAACTTCCATTAATAAATAATGGAGAAACTGCAAAATCATAGGAAGAAGTTGCTGGTAAATCCACACTTTCCAACAACAATACCCCAGACAAAGCCTGTCCATATTGTGCGGAATATCCACCGCTAGAAAACACATTTCCCTTGAACAACGAGGTGTTGAATCTGTCTCTTCCTGCTAATCCGGGAATAGAATTGGAAAAATAATTGTTTACCAAACTACCATCCAT
>JAFDZJ010000193.1 GCA_018266965.1 Bacteroidota bacterium | reverse complement strand
GACGAAAATAGAGCCAAAAATTTTGGAATGATAGGGATGGCTTTTGGTTTGGGTTTTATAATTGGCCCTGTTTTGGGTGGTTTATTAGGTCAATTTGGCAATAGGGTACCGTTTTTTGCAGCATCGGCTTTGTGTATCATTAATTTCGTTTATGGTTACTTTGTATTGCCGGAAAGTTTGGATAAAGAAAATAGAAGAACCTTCGAATGGAAAAGAGCTAACCCAATAGGATCGTTGTTGAGATTGAAGAAATATCCACAAATCCTAGGACTTATTTTGGCACTGGTATTCATGTATATTGCTTTTCATGCACTACAAACCAATTGGTCTTTTTATACAATGTACAAATTTCAATGGAATGAAAAATGGGTAGGGATTTCCCTCGGTATTTCCGGATTGGTAGCCGCAATAGTACAAGGAGGACTCATCAGGATTATCAATCCTAGAATTGGGAATGAAAAATGTATATCCTATGGTTTGGTATGTTATGCAATTGGTATGTTATTGTTCGCATTTGCCAACCAAAGTTGGATGATGTTTGCGATACTTATACCTTATGGTTTGGGCGGAATTGCAGGACCTAGTTTGCAATCGGTAATTTCTTCGGAAGTCCCTAAAAATGAACAGGGAGAATTACAAGGAGCTTTGGCAAGTTTGGCAAGTACAACCGCAATTATTGGTCCACCTTTGATGACCAATACTTTTTTCTTCTTTACCCATGAACAAGCCCCTTTCAAATTTCCAGGTGCACCATTTTTGTTAGGTTTCTTTTTAATTTCTATTAGTGTTTTTATAGTAATTCTTAAATTTAGAAAAAAAAGAAATCATTAAAATCGTCTTAAATTTTTGTTAAATTCCAAATTTTCATACAAACTTTTGTAAATTCGCAGTCATGGAACTTAGTATAGGAGAAATGCTCGTTATTGTGCTGGTCATAGTCGTATTATTCGGACCGGACAAACTGCCACAAATCGCAAGAGATTTGGGTCAAGGTGTGAGAAAAATGCGTGGTGCAATGGATGATATAAAAACCGAAATCATGAAGGAAGGCGATAATCCTATTGCAGAAATAAAAAAGGAAATCGACAATGTGAAAGCTCAGGTAAAAGATTTTGACCCTACAACACAATTACGAGAAGAATTGGATTTGAAAAAATATACCGAAAATGCCAATCAGGCTCAAGCCAACAAGGTGGATCCTTCGGATAATACCTATAATGGACCAATAAGTAGGTAATCTTTTTTTGTATGAATGAAATAATCCAAGACGATAGAAATGCACTATTATTTCTCAATGGATTGGGAGATACAGTATTTGATCCTTTTTGGCTCATGATTACCGGAAAGTGGTTTTGGATTCCTTTGTATATTATTTTTCTATATTTTTTAGCTAAAAAATTCCCATTAAAAACATTAATTTTTATATTAATTTTTATAGCAATAGGTATAACTATCTCCGATCAGGTTGCAGGGATTTTCAAAAATGGAGTAATGCGACTTCGTCCTTGTCATGATCCATTGCTAATCAATAAGATGAGATTGGTAACTTGTGGTGGTCAATATGGGTTTTATTCAAGCCACGCTTCCAATTCATTTTTTATTGCTACTTTCCTTTCTTTTTTATTAAAAAATAAATTACGATGGTTTCCTTGGCTTATTTTTTCGTGGGCAATATTGGTTTCTTATAGCAGAATATATCTTGGAGTACATTTTCCAGGAGATGTATTGGTAGGAGTGTTTGCAGGTACTTTATTAGGATATATCTTTTATTTGTTAATGAAATCCGTTTTAAAAAAACAAGTCATAGCAATTTAAAATAAATGCCCTACCAAAAATATCCATTGGAATAATTACAAGACAATTATAATTGTTGTGCATTTAGTGAATATTTTACGCAATGACGCAAACTTATAACGATGTTAAAATTAGAAATCTTCGATTTTTTTTTATTTTATTGCAATATTGTCCGATGAAAATAAATACAATTTGCAGGTCGCTCCTATGGAGCTTTACTTTCTAATAAAATCTTTGCTATTATACTAAACGATGAACTAACTCCGCTCTCTTGCAAAACTGCCCGTTAGCAGAAGTGTTTTTTTAAGCCTTTTCACTATAATTATTTAGCATAATCTGGATTTCTTTTTTTATTTCATTTCGGAAAGATTCGGGAGAAATTACCATAACATTTTGTCCGTGAGAAAGAATCTCCTGTGTAAAATCGAAAGTTGGATAAAGTGTAAGTTTTATTCGAAATTCTTTTTCGTTATCAGTAACTATTTCTTGTGAATGATGTAGCGGTAAAGATTTTATGTATTTTCCCTGATGTGGTGTAAAAGACAAGACAATTTCCTGAGGAGTTTGGTCCAAAGTGGAAGAAACTCCAAAAGAATTTTTGAAAGAGGCTTCCAAAATTTCGTCAAAACGCAATTGTTTAGTATGATGTATTTCCACATTAGAAATGCGGTCTAAACCAAAACTTTTAATTTTTGGAAATTGTGTTTTTTCGTTGTTAGCAAGAAGTTCTTCAACTGATTTTTTATTTTCAGTAGAAAAATCTGTTGCTAAAAGATACCAGCGATTTTGAGATTCTTTCAAAGCGTAAGGAACTACAACTCTTTTTTCGGGTTGGTTTTCGTAAAATTTTTGGTATTCAAAAGAGACGATTTTATTCTTTTTAATTGCCTCAATAAAGTCGGTAAAATGATACAATCCTTTTGGTGTTCTTTTTTCGAAAAGGATAATTTCAGAATTTTTCTTAGACTTTCGGTAGGCTTCAATAAGCAAAATATTTTCTAAGGTATTTTCGGAATCTTCCTCTAATTCTTCATTATTTAATGCAAAAGTTCCTGAGCTTTTTTTGTATTTACTTTCTAAACCCAAAATTTCTGCAATCAAATTTCGGTCACGCTTAAAAGTTTTCTCGCTAAATTTAAGCTCAAATCCTTTTTCTTGAAATTTTTCTTCAAGAAAACTTTTGGTTTCTTCATATGTAATCCCGTTAGGTTTGCTTTTCAGCAATTCTGCGATATACAATAAACGATGGATTTGTTCTAGTTTAGCCATGATTTTGTTTATAAAATTTTATCTAATCCATCAATTTCTTTGATGATATGATTTTTCTGATTTATTATGTAGTATTTTCCATTTTTACAAACCTTGGCTTCTCCATCTTGAAAGACAGAAGCATAAGAATATTGAAATGGAATTACAATTTCATTTTTCCAATTGATAAATCCCCAAAATTCTCCTTTGTTTGCAAGAATTATTTTACTTTCAAGCTCTGCAAAATCAATAAGGTTATCATATTCTAAAGGAATTATTATGTTGCCATTTCTATCAATTACACCCGAATAGCCATCAACAGAAATTATTCCATAGCCTTGTTTGTCAAAAATTGTTACTTGCTCCCAATCTGTTGGTTCTTTACCAATATTCTCGTCTCGGTAAAAAGTAAAAACTTCTGTTACGGCTTTGGGTTGGAGGGTTTGAATTTTCATGATTTATTGAATATTTGATAGCAATTTTTTCAAATTATTTGCAATTTGATTTTCAATCGATTGATGGCTATCATATTTTTGAAAAGATTTATAAACTAACCAACTAAATGCTTCTATTTCTGAATTTTTTGAAAACAAATTCTTATAGATTTCTTTACCATTCAATTCATAAAAGCTATTATTTATTTTTTCTAATGATCGAAAAGCGAAATACCCTTTTGAAACATCAATACGGAAATCCAAAATATCATTATTATTAGCTTTGAAAACAGCTTTAAATAAATGGCTTTTGTTTTGAAGTTCTTCAAATCGAAAATTAAATGCTAATAAATTTTTATTAACAATAGAAATATCGATATTTTTTTTCTGAAAAGCCTCAAAGTCATTTTCAATATTAACATTTACTTTCTCTCCAATAATCAATTCATAAAAAGATTTGACAAATTCTCTAACATTAGAATTATTTTTAAATGAATAATTAATATATCTTGGATGATAAAAGCCATTATCATTAAACTCTTTTTTATAAATATT
>JAFDZJ010000192.1 GCA_018266965.1 Bacteroidota bacterium | reverse complement strand
ATTGGCTTTATTTTTTCAATTCTTACGTTTTTGAAGTTATTACTTCCAAATGTGTCTTTTATTTTATCAAATATGCTCACTGTCTGTTTGTGTAATTAGTGTGGTCGTAAAATGGCTGCTAACGTCCGGCAGCTTTGCGTTCGGGCGGGCAGTTTTGCACTTCCGCTCCAACGAAGAGCTGATTTTCAAATATACGAATTTATTTCAACATACAGCACTCCTCCCCGCCTGACGCAAAACTGTTGTTGTATGTAGGTTATTTTTAATCGCTCCGTAATTGATACTCCTTCAGTATTTCCAACTTTATATTCAAATATTATTTAAAATGCAGTCAAAAACATTCTGTCTCTGACTGCATTCCGTTACTCTTTATTTTTTTTAATTCATTACTAATGACGAGCTTTTTTTGTCGCCTTCACTTACTGTAATTACTACATGTTTCTCTTTTGATACGCTTCCAATTTTATACACCACTCCAAAGTATAATTCTTCTGAAGTATTGGACGGTGTCCACAATACATCGTCTGGAGTTTTAATATCAAATTCCGCATTTCCGCTTGCGTCTGTTGTCGATGTCTTTCCTGCAAAAAATGGGTCATTTCCCTGTACTGTAAATACTGTTTTACTGTACATGTAAACATCTACACCGCTTTGATTGATTCCACTTCCATTTTTAACGTTAATTGTTACTACTGTCTTTTTAGAGCTTTTGTCTTTCTCGCAAGCTGTAGCGAATACAAGAATTACCGCCAGCAAGGCAAATAAGGTTTTTTTCATAAATAATAAAAATGATTTGATTATGCCTACTCTATTCCGTTTTCAGCTTCCCGTTTATTGTGAGCTATTCTTAACTTACATACAACGGTTTGCAGCTTGGCGAAGTGGCGGCATTTTAGCACAAAAGTTCAATCGAAGAACTGCACTTTGATTATGCACTAAACTGTCATAGAAGTACGTCACCCGCCATTTCGCCAAACTGCTGTTATCGGTTGTTCTTTCTTCACGCAAAGTCTGCATTTTCTTTCAAGTATTTTGTCGCTTTGTTTGTCAATGTGTTTTCTATTTCTGAGTTTATAAAGGTCTTAACTGATTTTTGTGATTGTCTAATTTCTAAAATTCGTTCGTCTTTGTTGTTTTCGTTCTCGTAGAGAAGTCCGTAAAAACAAATACTTCGTTTATGTGCTTCAATGTCGCTGTCTGCAAAGTCGTAAAAGTTTTTGTCCTTGAATTGCTTGTTGAAAAAACTTGTAAAGTTGTTTCGTTGTTCGCTTACAAATCTGAAAGTCGGTTTTTGTTTATGTGGAATTTCTTTTGCTAACTCTGATTTCTGAACTTGATGTGTTTGCATAACCGTGTAACACGAAAAGTTACTTTTTCGTCCTGCCGAAACTTGCGTGTCAATTGGAAAATTTGGGTCAAAAAAGTCTTGCGTTAAATCGTTTTTTAGGTAGTCCATTTTTTCGGTTATGTAATACTCAAATTCAACAGTTTCAATGTTTTTTAGTTTTGTCTTGTTTTGCAGAAACGATAAGCCTTCGTGAGTAATTTCATAAACACCAATTTGAGTTTCTCGTATCAAGTCATTTTTCAAAAGAAAGTGAAATTGTACCGTTACAAAACTATCTTCATCAATTCCTAAAAACGCACATATTTCGGTATGACTTGCAATTTTGTTATTTATCAATTCTAAAATTATTCGGCTGAAACGGTCAAGTTCCATTTCTTTTTCAATCACAACATTTTGTTTGCATTGCCAAAAAGGAAGATAAATATCAAAAATGCTAACAAGTTTGAAGCCTTCCGTTTTATGATGGTCTTTGAAACGTTCCCAAACTTGTTGGAAACGTTTATCAACTTTATTATTAGAATTTTTATTTGCCATTAGAAAATTTCGTCAAGTTGATTAAAAACTAAACCTTGTTCTTGTAGTTCTTGCCCGATTTGTTGCAACTTAAATTCGGTAAATCTTCCGCCTTGATTTAAAGTAGCCCTTTTAATCAAATACTCGCTATCGCCAACAACAACCAATAAGCGTTTCACTCTTGAAAAAGCTACATTTATTCGCCTATAATCATCTAAAAATCCGATGTTGCTTTGTCCTTTACTACTTCGGACAATGTCGTAAATTATAATATCTCTTTCAGCACCTTGAAATTTATCTACGGTGTTTATCTCTATGAGATTTGTTTTTTTCTGTTTTCCGCTTTCGTCAGTTTCTACTTGAACAAAATTTGAGTATTGAGAAAGATTGATACTGCTTTTTAGCAAATCAACTTGTCCACGATAACCTGCAATAATTCCAATAGTGAAAGGTGTCTTTTTGCTTAAATTGTCCGAATAGAGAACATTTAATTTTTCCAATAATTCTTTAACTGCTTGAACATTGCATTTGTTTTGACGATTAAACTTGTTGTCGTTGTCATTCGGGTTTTCTCTTTGAGAAGTGCTGAAAAATATAATTGATGTGTTTTTCTTTAAAGTTAATTCGTGATGTTTTTGTTTGTCGTAATCAGGAATTACAGACGTTTCAGGATTTTTGAGTTTTCCTTCATAAAAGTATTTTGAAATCAAAGAACCTACTTGTTTTGGCATACGATATTGTATGTCCAACATTTTAATGTAATTCTGTTTGCTTTCGTCTGCTTCAAATGCTTTGATGAGTTTTTCAAATAAACTTTCGCCAAATGCTTTTTCAAAATCTAATCCGTTATCTTCTAATTCCGTTTTTACGTTTTTCTTAACCGCTTCTTCTCGTGTTACAACGGGCGGAAGTTGTTTATGGTCGCCAATAAGAATAATATTTTGTCCCATATTTATTGGCACAAGCGTTTCGGCTGGCGAAGCCTTGCTACTCTCGTCCATTATCACATAGTCAAAGCGAAAATTGACTTTACTGTATTTGCTACTTGCAATGTGAATACAAGTTGCACCCATTATGTTTGTTTGCAACATCATTGCTGTTAGGAAATCAATTTCTGTGCTTCCATTATTCAGCATTGATTTTTTTCGGTCTTTGCCGTCTTCAACGGTTACACCGCCTAAAAATGCAAACCAATCACGTTGAATATTTTTTAGTTTTAAAAATTCACTTCCCAATTCTTTCTCAAAAATCTTTTTCACTTCTTTGAAGTCTTTCGCATTTTCAAAAAGTTGTTTTAGATAATTTTGGCTCATTCGTAACCTATTGTTGAATTTACTCCAATCATTTTCTTTGTCAAGCAAAGAATAGAAGTCGTAAAATTCAATTAGGCTTTTATGTTTTTGTTGTGTAGAAAAATGCTCTGAAAAATTTGATTTTGCTCGCTGTTCGGTTTCTGTAACCCAATTTTTGAGTTTGTTTTCAAACGTATGTGGCAAAATTGCAGTTCTGATATTTTCTTTTTCAAGCGTGTTTTCGCTTGCCAAACGCATAAACAACAAGTCCGCTTCTTCTTTTTGATTTATTTCGTCAATTTTTTCTAATACATTATCAACGGCTAAGTTTGATTGAGAAGTAACTAAAATTTTTACGTCCTTTTGTCTTTTGATAAGCTGACGAATTAACTCAACGATTACAGTTGTTTTTCCTGCTCCTGGCGGTCCTTGAATTAAATAAAGCGGTTTGTGATGCAAGGCTTCTAAAACTGCTTCTCTTTGCGTGTCGTCATTTTTAAGATTAGGATTAAAAACGTCATCTCTGAAATTTTCATATTCCCAAGTCTGCAAATAAGCGTTGTTCGGCATTGCGGTAGTTTCGGGCGTTGCCAAAATACTACAAAGTGTAGGATTTACGACATCTGTTTTTTCAAATTTCTTACAGGCTTCAACTTGTTTTTTGAATTGACTTGTTTCTTGTCTTACATCTTCAATTAATTCGCCACTTTCAGAAATTTCGTCAATGCTACAAAATGCGTCTTTAATTGTGATAAAGTTTTCCTTTGGGTGGAAGTCTAAAATTTTGCCGATTTTTTGGTCGTCAATAAATAAAATAACGCCTTCGTTTTTTAGTTCTTTCAATCTAACCCAACTTTTGTCTGAAACTTCAACAAGTTGAAATTTGATATTTGAGCCGTTTGTTGTTGTTTCTCGGCTTTTGAATTTTGCTTTAAATGCAGTTTCTTCAATGTATTCACGTTCCTTATCTGGTAACGTTTGCCAAATTTTTACTAATTGTGTTTTTGATTTGTTGAGTTCCGCTAATCTGTTTTGCTCATTAAACTTGGTTTGAAAAAATGACAAACAATTAAAGTTCGCACTTGTTTGACTAAATGAAAATTGCGACAAAAACGAATTTCCGTTTTTTATCATTCTATCGTTTTTCTCATTTCTGCAACCGTTGAAAGGGATAAAAATGTAACCTTGTTCGTCTATGAAAAATCTGCCGTTCCAAGTATTTGTGCTAAACTGTCCTGTAATTTGTTCTTTTCCGTCTGAAAGTTTGTTTTCAACCAAAAACCAAACATTTTCATTCATTGAGTTTATCAACTCTTGAATGTCTTGTTCGTATTGTGGTTGTGTTTTAACTCTTACAGTTTGCGAATTAGTTTTGTTAGCACGTTTTTGAGTAAACGGAATTTTCTCTAACAATTCAATAAATTCGTGATACTTGGAAAAACGCTCTGTGCGTTTTACGCACAGAGATTTTTTCAAAATTTCATTTATCACGTTATGTTCTGAATTGTAAGTGTCTTGAATGTATCGTTCAAAGGTCTTTACTAACGAATAAATGTCATCTTGAAAGTTTGGTCTTGGCTTTTTGGTGTCGTTAAGCCATTCAATAACATTTGGCGATAAAAAATCGGTTTCTAATAGATTTTCAAATTTGAAAAATTCAAACAATCCAATAAATCTAACTTTTGCAATTCCATTTGTGTTTACAGAAATGTATTTTGGGCTTACGATGTAGGTTTGTCGGTTGTCTTTTTTTAAGTCGTCTAAGCCTTTTGCAATTTCTTTGAAAGAGAGAATATTTACATATTCGTAAACTTCGTTTAGCGGTTGTCCGCCAAAATTTTCGTAAACAATAAAGTAAACTTGGTTTTCGGTGTCAAAACCCGTTTCAGCGATTTTTTGAAAACCTAAAATGTCTTTGTTGAGTAGTGGTCTGATTTCGTTTAAAATCAGTCGGTCAATTAGTCTATCGTAGTTAGAATTTTTTGCAATGGTCAAAACTTCAAAAGTTTGTCCGTCATTGTTCTCTGTCAACCAAAGCGAAAGGTTGTCGTTGAGTTTTTGTAACTCTTGAATGATATTTAATTGTCCTATTGTTTCCAACTTTCATTTAGTGTTGTGCAGTGTCCTTAGAATAACCGATAACGTCCGGCAGCTTGGCGATGTGGCGGCAATTTAGTACAAAAGTTTAATAGAAGTACTATCGCTCAACCTTGCACTTCTGCTTAATAGCAGCACTTCACCCGCCATATTGCCAAACTGCTTGTT
>JAFDZJ010000191.1 GCA_018266965.1 Bacteroidota bacterium | reverse complement strand
GTGGATTTTAGTTTTGAAGTCTTGTCGCCTTCGGTAAGTTTTTTGGATTTCCAAGCAGGAGCCCCTATCCTGAGTGCACCCAAGTAAAGATAACCCTTTTTTTCTTGGATAATGGCACCAATTCCGATAATTTTCCCTTTGAAACTAGTGTCGAAATCATCTTTGTCCTGTGGAGAAAAATAATTGGTATGAGGATCGAAAATTTCTGCATAAGCATTCATATACCTAGAGAACCACTCCATTCTTTTCACTCTTTTGAATCGTCTGAAAGAGTCGCTCAACAAGTCTTTTACTTCGTCGGTTGCTTTTATTCTTTTTTGTTCCGGAGTTAATATTTTCAGAGTAATGGTATCTTTTAATTTATTTCTTTGTAAAGAATCCTTTAATTCTTTTTGGTTTTTTTCTTTGGCATTTAGCGATTCCATTTCTTGCAAAATATTATATTTTACATATTTTGTCCACTCTGCACGAAGTTCTGTTTTGTCTTTTGGAGCTTTTTTGGTTTTGGATTCCAGTATTATTGTTTCATCGGTATCCAAATCGATGGGTGATTTGAAGATTTCTTTGGTCATCAAATCTATTTCGTCCACTCTTTGCAATAGTCGGTCAGTAGTTAATTTAAAAAAAACTAAATCTCCTGAAGCAATGTAGTCATCTAATTTGGTTTCGTGCTTTGCAAATTCGTCCATATCTGTTTGCAAAAAATATCTTTTAGCGGGATCCACCATTTCAAAATAATGCTTATAAACATCTTTGGAATAAGCATCATTGAAAGGTTTTGGGCTATAATGTAGATAAGCAAGTGTATTTTTCACACTAACCATGATGGTGGACATTTTTTCGTCGTCGTTTTTGGGAGCATTGAAACAGAACATCAAACTCATCAAAGGTAAAAAGAGAAAAAAAGTAGTAAGTCTAGGCTTTTTAAACATATTATTTAGGGGTAGAATTATTGTTAATTAATTATTTTTAAATTGAAGTTTCAAATTTAATGTTTCTAAAATATTAAGGCTACTTTTTTTAATTAAATTTGCACATTAAAATAAAAAAAATGCAAAAACCACTGATATTAGTTACCAATGATGATGGGATTACAGCTCCTGGAATTAGAAAACTCGTAGAAATCATGAATTCCATAGGCGAAGTAATAGTAGTAGCACCCAACTCTCCACAGAGTGGCAAAGGTCATGCCATTACGATTAATGCGACACTTTCCTTGGAAGAAATACAACTAGAAGGACCACAAAAAGATTTCTCTTGCACCGGAACACCTGTAGATTGTGTGAAAATTGCATTGGACAAGGTACTCACAAGGAAACCAGATATTGTAGTTTCTGGGATTAATCATGGTGCAAATTCTTCTATTAATGTTATCTATTCCGGAACGATGTCCGCTGCGGTAGAAGCTGGAGTAGAAGGATTACCAGCCATTGGATTTTCATTGTGCGATTTTTCTTATGAGGCGGATTTTTCCCAGGCAGAATCTTACATTAAAAAGATTACCGAAAACGCTTTGAACAATCCAATGCCAAAAGGTGTTGTCCTAAATGTAAATATTCCAAAATTAAGAAAAGAAGAAATAAAAGGAATAAAAATTTGCAGACAAGCCAATGCCAAATGGGAAGAAAGTTTTGATGAGCGAATCAATCCTCATGGAAAAAAATATTATTGGTTAACAGGATATTTCAACAATATGGACATTGGCGAAGATGCAGACGAAACTGCTCTTTCCCAAGGATACATCTCTATTGTACCTGTACAATTCGACCTTACAGCTTATGAATATATTTCCCAATTAGAAAAAACTATGATGCTGTAATCGTTGCTATTAATAAAAAAATCCACTCAATTTTTTAGAGGCCACTGAAAAACTAACCAAAAATAAAAAGGCTTAAACATAAAGTCCGTTTAAGCCTTTCTGCTTATGATATTTTGAATTTAAAATTTTTCAAATTCATTTAACCAATTCTCACAGCCTTAAATCAACTGTTTTGACCATAAATTTCAGTCTTTTTTTTTAGGTAGGACTTTTTCAGTGCCCTCATTTTTTATGAGTGGATTATTTTTAAAAAGATTTTTCAGTTTTAGCAATATTGATAATAACTTTTACAGCTTTTTCCATACTTTCCAAAGGGACATATTCATAAGGACCATGGAAATTGAGTCCACCGGCGAATATATTAGGACAAGGTAATCCCATATAGGATAGTTGGGCTCCATCTGTTCCACCACGGATTGCTTTTATCTTTGGTTCTATGTTAGCATCAATCATTGCTTTTGCAGCAATATCTATGATGTGCATTTTTCCTTCAAATTGTTGTTTCATGTTTCTGTATTGCTCTTTTATTTCTAGCTCTACAACACCATCACCATATTTTTTGTTAAACTCTTGCACTCTGGCAATCATTAAATTTTTTCTCTCCTCAAATTTTCGTTCATCATGATCACGAATGATGTATTGTAATTTAGCTTCGGAAACATCGGCAGACAAATCTGTAAGATGGAAAAAGCCTTCAAATCCTTTTGTTGTTGCTGGAGTTTCGTTGGCTGGTAAAGATTGTACAAACTCTGCTGCCAATAATCCGGCATTTATCATTTTACCAAAAGCATAACCAGGGTGTACACTCAATCCATGGATTTTTACTACTGCACCTGCAGCATTAAAATTTTCGTATTCCAATTCGCCAACTTCTCCCCCATCCATTGTATAAGCCCATTCTGCTCCAAATTTTTCAACATCGAAATGGTGTGCACCTCTTCCAATTTCTTCGTCTGGAGTAAAACCAAGAGCAATTCTACCATGTTTAATCTGTGGGTTTGCCAATAAAAATTCGGCTGCGGTAACTATTTCCGCAATTCCTGCTTTGTCATCGGCACTCAGAAGACTTGTTCCATCGGTTGTGATAATGGTTTGCCCAACATAATCTTTTAAACTTTCAAATTTGTTTGGAGAAAGCGTAAAACCGGTTTCTTTGTTAAGTAATAAATCGCCTCCATCATAATTATCCCAGATTATTGGCTTGATATTTTCTCCATTGAAATCCGGAGTTGAGTCGTAATGAGAGATAAATCCTACAGTAGGCTCGGTGTCATTTTCCAAATTAGAAGGCAGGAAAGCGTATATATAACCTTTGTCATCGATACTTACATTGTCCAAACCTAGTTGTTGCAATTCTTGAAAAAGATAATTTGCCATTTCCCATTGTTGTGGAGAAGATGGCGTGGTTTCGCTTTCGGGGTTACTGGTAGAAAATATTTTTACATAGTTGATAAAACGGTTTTGGAGTTTCAATTTCCAATCCAAGTTGAAGTCGATCGTCTGCATTATTATACTAATTTATTTTGTGATACAAAGGTAGTACAATATTATGAACTTATAAAAAACTGATTGTGCAATTAGTCTTGTTATTTATGAGATATGAGAGGTTAGAGATTAGAGATTAGAGATTAGAAATTAGAAATTAGATGGTAGGCATTTAATAAAAAAACGAAAGCTTTGTGCTTTCGTTTTGGGATTATAAAAAATTATTTTTTACTATTTTTCTGTTGCTCTTGAGCTTGTTCCATCATTTCTCTCATTTTTTTCTGAAATTTTCCTTCTTTTTTTGGTTGAGCTTTGTTGGCTTGTATTTGAGCATGAATTTTTTTCTCATCTAAAATCCAATATTTAATTACTAAAATTATTAAAATATTAATAGCATTAGAAATAAAATAATACCAAGAAAGTCCAGACGGAGCAGAATTTAAAAAGAAAAAGAATGTAACAGGGAAAATATACATCAAAACTTTCATGTTTGGCATACCTTCTTGCGTTGGTTGTTGCATTTGTCCAGAAGTCATAATGGTATAGATAAGGATTACAATGGTACAAGCCAAAGCAAAAATACTGATGTGATTTCCAATCAACGGAATACTAGTTGTCCATTTTATAACATCGTCATAAGCAGTAAGGTCTTTTACAAACCAAAAACTTTCCCCTCGCAGACCTATCAAATTTGGAAATAATCGGAACAAAGCATAGAAAATAGGTATCTGTATAAGTGCTGGTAAACAACCTGCCATTTGATTGACTCCTGCTTTTCTATATACCTCCATGGTTGCCTGTTGTTTTTTCATGGCATCACCATCTTTGTATTTGGAATTTACTTCGTCTATTTCCGGACGGATTACTCTCATCATAGCACTCAACTTGTGTTGCTTGTACATGATAGGAGAAGTAATAAGTTTTACGATAATGGTAAGCATGAAAATAACCCAACCTGCAGACAATCCCCAAGTACCGATGAAATCGTAAACCGGTATAAAGAAATATCTATTGAGCCAACCAATGAAAGACCATCCTAAAGGTAATATTTTGTCGAAATCTTTACCTTGATAACTTTTCAACATATCCAAATCCAATGGCATAAAATACCAAGAAAAATCTTGATTCAATTCACTACCCTGCATAGATACTTTCCCATCAAAAGAAAATTTCTTAAGATATTCTCCTTCTGGTATTACTTCTTGATTTCCTTTGGACTGGGTAAATCCGGTTTTTGGTTCTACAACTGCTGTAAAAAACTGTTGTTTTATTGCAAGCCAATTTAGGGTTTCCTTGGATTCGTCCATGGTAGTCCTTCCATCATAATCATAAGAAGAATAATGGTCGAAAGCATAGCCAAATTCTGTATGCTGTTCTTCTTGGGATCTTCCTTTTTCTAAATTTCTAACAGAATAATCCCAAACAAAATCGGCTTGATTATCTGCTGTAATTTGAGATAAACCATTTGATTTAATTTTGAAATCTACAGTATATTTAGGCAATAATGTGTAGATAAATTCCAAAGAAGCACCATTGATATTAGTAGAAAGCGTAATAGAATTACCTTGTACAGTTGGTGTGAAAACCAAGTCTTTAGTTTGGATTATTTTCCCAGATTTGTCTTTGAATTGAAAACCGTAGCTGGAATTGTTTTTATTGAAAAGATATAATTGCAAATCTGCATTGTCAGTTTTAGCATTATAAGCCTTATATTTCTCCAGCTCAACACTTGTAATTTGTCCACCCAAAGTAGAAAATTGCAAATTGAGTTCATCATTTTTCAAATTTATATTTTCAATAGCAGTTTGGGATAATGCCGGGTTGGCAACAACCGCATGATTTTGAGCTTGATTAGGAGATTTGTTTTGATTGGATTGAACTGTTTTATTTTGTTCTTTTTCATTTTTTTGATCTTTGTTTTGAAAATAAAACAACGCACCCACCAACAACATTGAGAAAATAAAAAAGCTGATAAGCTGATTTTTGTCCAAACCCTTATTTTGTTCCATCATAATTTAGAATTCTAGGTAAAATATTGAGTACAATATATTAAAAATTAAAGATGCAAAAATACAGATTTTTTTTGTAAAAAATTGAAATTTCAAAGAAAACAAAATGGTAAGAAATGTAAAAACAAAAATAAAACAAACAGATGGTAAGTCAATAAAAAATACCTTTCAGAAATTCCGAAAGGTATTTTTATATTTATACTAAATAGGATAATGTTACACTATTTTTTCTACTTGCATAAAGCTGAGTTCCATTGGAGTTTTTCTACCAAATATGAGTACTGAAACTTCAATTTTTCTTTTATCTTCTAATACTTTTTCAATTGTACCATTGAAACCATTAAAAGGACCTTCTATAACCTTTACAGTTTCACCAACTATATAAGGAATGGCTACTTCTTGTGCAAATTCGGAAAGTTCGTCCACTTTACCTAGCATTTTGTCCACCTCATGTTTTCTCATCGGTACAGGATCTCCTCCTTTTGTAAGACTTAAAAATGAAATTACACCAGGTATATTTTTTATAACATGTGGTACTTCACCAATAAGATTGGCTTCTACCATCAGATAACCAGGATAGAAAGGTTTTTCTTTTATGGATTTTTTTCCATTTTTCATAAGAATTACCTTTTCCATAGGAATAACGACCTGAGTAACATAAGATTCAAAACCCAATCTTCTCATTTCGTTTTCGATGTAATTCTTTACTTTATTTTCCTGTCCGCTAACAGCTTTCAGCACATACCATTTCAAATCGCTCATAGATGGAAAATATTAAGATTAATTTACTGCATTGATTAACAAACTGATGATATTCCTAAGTGCTTTGGAGAAAACCTCATCAACACCGAAAGTGAATATCGATAGAATAAGTGTAGCAACAGAAACTACAATAGTAGAAGATTGTAGTTCTGGCCACTTTGGCCATTCTACTTTTTCTTTGAACTCGATAATAGATCCTTTTATAAAATTAACTAGACTCATTGTTATTTTTTTGCACGGGCACAAGGACTCGAACCCTGATCAACGGTTTTGGAGACCGGTATCCTACCATTGGACGATGCCCGTAGATTAAAAATAGTTCCGTAAGTTTCCTCACGGAACTATTAGTATTAATTTAATTTATTAGTCAAGGATTTCAGTTACCTGACCAGAACCAACTGTTCTACCTCCTTCTCTGATTGCAAATCTAAGACCTACATTTAGAGCGATTGGTTGCAACAATTCTACAGTAATTTCTAAGTTATCACCTGGCATTACCATTTCTACACCTTCTGGCAAGAAGATTTCTCCAGTAACATCGGTAGTTCTTACATAGAACTGTGGACGATATTTGTTGTGGAAAGGAGTGTGTCTTCCACCCTCTTCTTTAGAAAGGATATAT
The DNA here is from genome assembly GCA_018266965.1 of Bacteroidota bacterium. Taxonomy (GTDB): domain Bacteria; phylum Bacteroidota; class Bacteroidia; order Flavobacteriales; family Weeksellaceae; genus Amniculibacterium. The sequence goes on along the minus strand of JAFDZJ010000191.1, from coordinate 2,990 downwards.
ACAGATGCTTTGAATTTTTTGTGTGGTTTCACAGAGTCTTTCTTAGCGATAACCATACCTCTTTTGATGTCGGTTTTCTCGATACCTCTCAACAATAGACCAACATTGTCTCCAGCTTCTCCTCTATCAAGGATTTTTCTGAACATCTCAACACCAGTAATGGTAGAAGTTAATTTTTCATCACCCATACCTACGATATCCACAGGATCTCCTGTATTGATAACACCAGCCTCGATTCTACCAGTTGCAACAGTACCTCTACCAGTAATAGAGAATACATCTTCAATTGGCATCAAGAAAGGTTTGTCAGTATCTCTTGGTGGTTGCTCAATCCAAGTATCAACAGCATCCATCAATTCTTCAACAGATTTGAACCATTTGTCTTCTGAATTAGCAGGAGATGCAGTAGCAGCAGTAAGAGCTCCTAGTGCAGAACCTTGTATAACTGGAGAGTTATCTCCGTCGAAATCGTAAGCAGACAACAAGTCTCTCAATTCCATTTCTACAAGTTCCAACAATTCTGGATCATCTACCATATCTACTTTGTTCATGAAAACAACAATTCTAGGTACATTTACCTGACGACAAAGTAGGATATGCTCTCTAGTTTGTGGCATTGGACCATCTGTTGCAGCACATACAACGATTGCACCGTCCATTTGAGCAGCACCAGTTACCATGTTTTTCACATAATCGGCGTGACCTGGACAGTCAACATGCGCATAGTGTCTGTTTGCAGTTTCATACTCAATATGAGCAGTATTAATTGTGATACCTCTTTCTTTTTCTTCGGGAGCAGAGTCAATTGCAGAGAAGTCTTTTTTCTCAGCAAGACCTTTACTCGCTAGTACAGCAGAAATAGCAGCTGTAAGGGTAGTTTTACCATGGTCAACGTGACCAATAGTACCAATGTTCAAGTGTGGTTTGTTACGATTAAACGTTTCCTTTGCCATGATTTTATGTTATTTAAATATTAATTTCTTAAAAATTTCGGTTTGCAAATATAGTGATTTTCTTTAACTTCAAAACTTTTTTATTTATTTTTTTTAAATTTCTTTGAAAAATTTTAAAGTTTTGTCTAGTTTGACACTTGAATTTTGCATTGTACAAATGTACGAAATTTTTTTTTTTTGAATTCTAGAAAGATTTCTGTTTTTTTACAAATTGATAAATATTAATTGATTTGTTCATTTTTTGTTCTGTTGAAAATCCAGAATATAATAGGAAATATCAACAAAGTAAGAATGGTTGCTGATTGCAAACCACCAATAATAACTATTGCTAACGGCTTTTGAGATTCGGAGCCAATACCGGAGGACAAAGCCGCAGGCATCAAACCAATAGAAGCCATCAAAGCAGTCATCACAACTGGTCTAGTTCTATCCTTTACTCCTTTTATAATACCATGAGCCACACTCATTCCATTTTTAATATTTTGATGAAATTCTGTTAATAAGATTACTCCATTCTGAATACATATACCAAAAAGTGCTATAAAACCAACTCCAGCAGAAATACCAAAATTAATACCTGTAAGATGCAGTGCAATAATTCCACCAATTAAAGCAAAAGGTACATTCGCTAGAACTAATAGAGTATCTTTTATATTTCCAAATAAAATAAAGAGTAAGAAAAATATCCCTAACAAACTTATTGGCACTACTTGTCCCAATCTTTTGGTTGCTCTTTGTTGATTTTCAAATTGACCAGTCCAACCAAAAGTGTAACCATCTGGAAGTTCAATTTTCCCGACTTTTTGTTGAGCTTCCGCAATTGTACTTCCTAAATCTCGATCACGAATAGAGAATTTCACACCTATATATCTTTTTATACCATCTCGATAGATGAAAGCAGCCCCGTTATCTGCTACAATATTACAAATTTCTTTCAATGGAATAAGCCCGTTGTCTTCGGTAGGAACCATTAGTTGTGCAATATCATTTTCATCTTTTCTATATTCTTGTTCATAACGGATTCTAATGTCGAATTTTCGATCACCATCATACAAAGTAGAAGCTGTAACACCTCCGAAAGCAGTTTCCAAAACCGATTGTGCATCTGCCAAGGAAACGCCATATTGTGCCATTTTTTCTCTATCCAAAACCACGGAAATTTCTGGTTGTCCGATATTTTTTATAATTCCCGGCTCTTTTATACCATCAATTTTTTTAATAATTTCTAAAACTTGTTTGGAATATTTGTCCAAAGTCTCCAGGTTATCGCCATAAATTTTTATTCCATTTTCCGCTTTGAAACCTGCCACAGCTTCTGCAACATTATCAGAAATAGGTTGAGAATAATTATAAGTTACCCCTTGGTACTCTTTGAGTTTTTTGTCCATTTGGTCAATAAGTTCGTCCATGGTTATTTTTCGTTTCCATTCCTCTTTGGGTTTAAGATTAACAGAAAACTGAACAAAACCAAAACCATTGGGGTCGGTACCATCATTACTCCTTCCTGTTTGTGAAAGCACTCCGGTAACTTCCGGAAAGGACATTATTACTTTTTTAAGTTTATCGGTTGTTTTCAAGCTTTCATTTAAGCTGGTACTCATCGGCATTTCAGCAGTAATCCACAATGCACCCTCGTTGAGTTTTGGTAGGAATTCTGTTCCCAAAAATTTAGCCGAAAATAGTGTTGCAACCAATAATCCGATTGCCACTATAAGACTCATTTTTTTGTGTCTAAAAGTAAAGTTAAACCCTTTGAGTACGATACGATCCCAAAAATTCACAAAAGGATTATGTTTTTCTCTTACATTTTTGTTGAGTAACATGTGAGATAATACCGGCACAAGTGTCAAGGTGAAAATAAGAGCACCCAAAAGTGCAAACCCCAAGGTGTAAGCCAATGGAGAAAACATTTTTCCTTCAACTTTTTGAAATGAAAATATAGGTAACAGTGAGGTAATAATTATTACTTTGGAAAAGAAAATAGCCTTTCCTAGTCCTATACCTGTATTTTTAATCCAACCGGCTTTTGCTAATTTG
>JAFDZJ010000190.1 GCA_018266965.1 Bacteroidota bacterium | reverse complement strand
TTCCACAATATTGATAATCTAATTGCTCCAAAATATGCAACATTGGAAAATTATCAAAATTGGTATCTACTTTTATACTGTATATATTCAGTGATTTGGCAAAAGTTTCTACTTGAAAAAATAATTTCTTTACCCACCCTTTTCCTAAATAACTTTCTCTAACTGCAACCCTATGTATCACCAAAAAAGATTGGTTGCTAATCCATTTTCCAATAATTTCTTTATATGCAGGTTCATCATCTACTAATATTGAAGCATATACTACAATTTCATTGTTTATTTTCAGACAATAGCCTACCTGTTTTTCAATATCATTTTGAATTGTTGCTTTATTTGGATAACCATCTTGCCATTGTTGGCTTCCATCATTTTTCCTCCGGACAATAGCTTGTTGAATTATTTCCCAAATAGTTTCAATATCTTGCGATTTTGCTTTTTCAAGTTGAAAAGTCGGCTCTTTCATTTAATTTAAAATTAATTTACAAGTAAGATTTACTCAAAATTTCAAGGCAAATAGATAATGGATAAAATCTAAAATTTGTGAGCTTTTCTTGGGAATTTCCTTTTGTGTCTTGTAAAATTAGTTTGTTGATTACTATCTGTGGATACAATACTAATATTACCATCTACTTCCAGTATGGCTAGATTTACTTTGTCCACAGATTCCACGCCGTGTTCTCTTATAGACTCTAACAATTCATCAGAAGTTATTTCGCATTTTTGCAATCGTTCCAAATCCACAATACCATCTTTTACCAAAATTTCTGGTTGATCTTGTATCCAAACATTCAATTTTGGATTGTGAAACATTATTTTTTTTAGCGTAAAATTGCAAATAAACAAAACCAAAGCTGCAACCAAACCTCCTTGTAATGAAGTATCTGGACCTACCATTGCATTTTGTACCGCATTAGAAATCAACAACAACAGGATAACATCTCCTGCATTGAGCTGCGAGAGCTGATTTTTTCCAAAAACCCTTAATGCTAATATCATAAATATATAGACACATAGACTCCGAAATGCAACATCTAGAAAAGGATTCATAACTCATATTTAAACTAATCAAAAGTACAATAAAATAATTTTATTGGTAGAAATAAAAATAAAAAAACTGACTAACTTATTAGTTAGCCAGTGATGTATAGTTTGATTATTTTTCTAAATTACCTTGCGATATTTACCGATCTAGTTTCCCTAATAACCGTTATTTTCACTTGTCCGGGATAGGTTAATTCATTTTGAATTTTTTCTGAAATATCATAGGATAACTGTGCAGATTGTTCGTCGTTTACTTTTCCACTTTCCACCATTACCCTCAATTCTCTACCTGCTTGTATTGCATAGGCACTAGAAACCCCATCAAAGCCAAGTGCTGTTGCTTCTAGGTCTTTTAATCTTTGGATATAAGACTCCAATACTTGTCTTCTAGCTCCTGGTCTGGCTCCGGAAATACCATCGGCAACTTGAATAATAGGAGAAAGTAAAGAGGTCATTTCTATTTCGTCGTGGTGTGCACCAATTGCATTGATAACTTCTGGATTTTCTCCATATTTCTCTGCCCATTGCATACCCAACAAGGCATGAGGAAGTTCGGACTCTTGTTCTGGCACTTTTCCTATATCATGCAACAATCCTGCTCTTTTGGCTAATTTCACATTCAATCCTAGTTCTGCTGCCATAGTTGCTGCAATATTGGCAACTTCTCTGGAGTGTTGCAAAAGGTTTTGTCCATAAGAAGAACGATATTTCATTCGACCAACAATTTTCACTAGTTCCGGATGAAGTCCATGGATACCAAGATCGATAATCGTTCTTTTACCTACTTCTATTATTTCGTCTTCTATCTGTTTTCTTGTTTTTTCTACCACTTCTTCTATTCTGGCAGGATGTATCCTTCCGTCTGTAACCAATCTGTGTAATGAAAGTCTTGCAATTTCTCTTCTTACAGGGTCAAAACAAGATAGTAGTATAGCTTCCGGAGTATCATCAACAATAATCTCTACACCTGTTGCAGCTTCCAAAGCACGAATGTTTCTACCTTCTCTACCGATAATTCTACCTTTCACTTCATCGGATTCTATATTGAATACCGACACCGAATTTTCCACAGCTTGTTCGGTACCAATTCTTTGTATGGTTTGGATTACAATTTTTTTCGCTTCGTTTTTGGCATTCATTTGTGCCTCTTCCATTATGCTTTGTACATGAGCTTGAGCTCTAGTTTTGGCTTCTGCTTTCAGAGATTCCACCAATTCCAATTTGGCTTCCTCTGCAGAATAAGCCGAAATTTTTTCTAACATTTCTACTTTTTGAGCAGTTGCGATATCCAATTCGGCTTGTTTTTTTTCTATGATATCATTCTTTCTAGAATAATCTGCTATTTGTCTATCGAGGTCTTTTTCTAATTTTCCGGTTTTACTAAGGTCATCATTTAGTTTTTGTTCCTTGTCTTTAATTCTTTTCTCTACCTCTTGCATTTTTCTTTCTCTGGACTGTATATCGGTATCATGTTGCGATTTCAGTTCGAAAAATTTTTCTTTGGCTTGTAGATGTTTTTCTTTTTTGGTAGCTTCAGCTTGTACAGTAGCTTTTTCCAAAATGTTTTCAGCATTTTTTTTAGCATCTTCTAGGATAAAATTTGCTTTGGAATTCAGAGAGCTTTTGGAAAAAACCATTCCAATTACTGCTCCTACAACCAAACAAACTATTCCGACTATTATTATTTCGATTGTCATATTTATGTTATTAAATTGTTTTTATAAAGTTGTTTGTTTCTAATGATTTATTTCTATATTATTATTTTCTACTATTAAATTAAAAAAACCTGCAACAATTCACTGATTTAGAGTAAACTCCTAATCAACACGATTTGGACTGATTTTCTTACGCTGTAATCCGAGTAGATCGGCACGCCATTGTAAAAACCTTTGCCCATTAATAGTATAGCGTTGAGTTTACCTTAATGTGTTAGAATTATTGCAGGCAATTTTTCTGAAGAATTTATTTCTCCATATCTTCCAAAAGCTGATCGATTTCTTTCAATCTTTTTATGGAAGCTTTTATATTTTTTTCATTTGTTTGAGCCATTATTTCTGCATTGGTTCCGAATTTCAAGCAACACATGGCTAGTACATCTTGCTTGTCCCGGACATCGAAATTTTTCTCAAACTCTTTTATCATATTTTCAATTTGCTTTCCCACTTTCCTTAGTGTTTCTTCTTCGGAGGAGGGTACATTCAGCGGATAAATTCTTCCAGCAATATTGATGGTTATTTTCCTATTATCCATTATAATCCGCTATTTTGCAATTGTGCAATACAGGCATCTACTTCTTTTATCAATCTATTGATGTGGTTTTTCATCAATCTATTGTGTTCAGGATTACCAGAAATTGCAGCATGAAGTTTTAAATTTTTCTGTTCTTCCGCCATCAACTGATTTTTCATCTTTTCTTGGTCATATTTCAGTTTTAATTCTTCATGTTCTTTGTCCAAGTAAGACAATGCTTCTTTTAATTTTTGATAATCTTTCTGTAAGTTCGAAATTTTTTTTTCGAGTTCTACAAAATGACTATCTAATTCTTTGAGCATTTCAGCTATTTTTCTAACAATAAACAAAAGTAGGAAAATAGATTTTAGAAAACAAAATTGTCAACTTATTTTTTTAATTAATTTTAATTTTTTACAACTGCTAGTAAATCCATTTCATGAAGTATTATTTATCATTTTAAAAAGCAATTCTATTTATTATATTATAAATCAACACTGTAAAGGAATACACCGAATACAAAAATCATTATATTTTAATAAGAAAAATACTATTTATTGCATATTAAATTAGTTAAGATAAATTTATTTTTTAATAATGACTATTGATAACAATAAAAAACCGTTTCTATTTTAGAAACGGTCGCTATATTTATTTACCAAGATAAGATTTCAAAATCTTGCTTCTGGTGTTGTGTTTCAATCTTTTGATTGCTTTTTCTTTTATCTGTCTTACTCTTTCTCTAGTAAGGTCGAAGGTTTCACCAATTTCTTCCAATGTCATTGGGTGTTTCCCATTCAATCCGAAATATAGTCTTACCAAATCAGCTTCTCTTGGTGTAAGAGTTTGCAATGCTCTTTCAATTTCTATTTGTAAAGATTCCAACATCAACTCTTTATCTGGACTTGGCGATTCTCCGGAACGAAGTACATCGTACAAGTTCGAGTCTTCCCCTTCTACCAATGGTGCATCCATAGACAAATGTCTTCCGGAGTTTTTCATGGATTCTTTTATATCTTCCTCACTCATATCCAATACTTCTGCAAGTTCTTCGGGAGAAGGTGGTCTTTCATTTTCTTGTTCAAGATGGGCATAAGCTTTATTGATTTTGTTGATGGAACCAATTTTGTTCAATGGTAATCTTACAATTCTAGATTGCTCTGCCAAAGCTTGAAGTATGGACTGACGAATCCACCAAACAGCATAAGAAATAAATTTGAAACCTCTGGTTTCATCGTATCTTTTTGCTGCTTTCATCAAGCCTAAATTTCCTTCGTTAATTAAATCGGGAAGAGAAAGTCCTTGGTTTTGGTACTGTTTAGAAACAGATACCACAAATCGGAGATTGGCTTTTATGAGCTTTTCAAGGGCAACTCTATCGCCAGCTCTAATTTTTTGTGCCAATTCTACCTCTTCATCAGCGGTAATCAAATCCACTTTACCAATTTCCTGCAGGTATTTGTCCAAAGAAGCGGTTTCTCTATTGGTAACCTGTTTTGTAATTTTTAACTGTCTCATCTACAAATAATAACCCGTTTTTTTTGAGCTACATCTTATTATACGATGTTTTTATGAAAAAGGTTACAAATATTTTTGAAAATATTTGTAACCAAATTATTTCTTTCCGAAATTTTTGAAACATTTCACATTGTGGATAAAGTAAAGATTTATTTTTGAGTTTCAACTATACAAAATTATAAATTTGTCCAAAACTTTTGGTATAATGCTAATGTGATCAGGGCAGACGGGTTTAAAAAAACTATGTAAAACCTTTAGGTTCTATGGATTCTTTGATGCCAATTATTCTATGTTTCTATCTCGTTTTATTACGAGACAAGTTGTGGTTTAACATTTTTACCATAACTTGTCCCGATACT
>JAFDZJ010000018.1 GCA_018266965.1 Bacteroidota bacterium | reverse complement strand
TGTGCACCAAAAGCACCCTCCTCCTAATACGATACTATCTATAGTATTAGTTACATTGCTTTCTGAAATTTTATTTGCAGGTACAAATTCTAAAGAAATTGAATTTACGCAATATCGTTTACCAGTTTCAGTAGGTCCATCATCAAATATATGTCCTAAATGACCACCACATTTTGTGCAAGTAATTTCGGTGCGTACCATGCCATGGCTGCGATCGGTAGTTTGTGTAATTTTACCACCTTCTATTTCTTTATCAAAACTTGGCCAGCCACAATGGCTATCAAATTTCATATCATCTGTAAATAATTCTGCTCCACAGCCAGCACATTTATATACTCCTTTTTCTTTGTTCATTAGCAAAGCTCCTGTAAAAGGTCTTTCAGTACCTTTTTCACGAAGAACATAGTATTGTTCGTTGCTTAATTGAGCCTTCCATTCGGCATCTGTCTTATGTATCATATTAGAATCTTTTAAATTTTGTTCGTTATTTTTTAAAGTAGGTGTTTGTGAACAACTACTTAATGCCACTGTGAACAACAGTAGCATTAAGTTTAATTTTATATAAAACATTTTACTCAAATTTATTTTTTATGGTTGCAGATAGTGCTTCGCCTGCAGTCCAAAATGAAGCTCCTAAAAGAACTAAATCTTTAACCAAAAACTGCCCAGGTATAGCAGAAATAAACGGAAATGAGTGTCCATTTTGAATAACTCCAGGGGTGGACAACATAAATGTCAGGGTTATGACAAAAGTAACAATGCCCCCAATACTACCCAAAGCAGATGCCATAGGGCTTATTGAACGTAGAGCTATCAATAGTCCTGTAGAAATTTCAATAACTCCAAGCATATTAGAAAATCCTTGGGTACTTAAAAAGCCAAACATCCATGAGAAAAATGGACTATGCTCGGCTAAAGGGCGTATTCCTTCTGCTTCATAAGTTGTAAACTTCAAAAGTCCTATCCAAATTAAAACTATTGCTAAACCATAACGAGTTATGATAAGACCTAACTTGTTAAACATTTCTATTCTTATTTTTTCCATTTTATTATTTTTTATCATTTTTTAAAAAAACAAACAGATCAAGGATTTTCTCTTGACCTGTTTTAATTCAATTTAGATTGCTTTTGCAGCTGGGAAATCAATTGCTACTTTGGTTACAGCATGTAAATAGTTCATTGCTATTTTTTCGGCTACAAGCATTACTAATTCTACTGCCTGCCCTTTGGTGTAACCTGCATTAAAAAAGTTTTCTAATGACGCACCATCTACAAATCCTTTTTTAATGGTAACTTCTTTTGCTAAGGCTACCAAAGCATTTAATTTAGCATCAAATGCAGTACTACCTTTTCTTATTTCAATGGTTTGTTCTTCAGTAAATCCATTCATTTTACCTAATACGGTGTGTGCTGCTTGACAGTATGCACATTCATTTACCTGACTTACTATTAAATTAATAGCTTGTTTTTCTTTGTTATTGAAAGTAGTTTTTGCATTTTGAAATGCAAGATAATTACCTAATGCTGTATCAGAATGTGCCATTACAGCATACAGGTTAGGGACTGTGCCAAGACCTTTTTTTAAATTGTCAAAAATTTCTTGATTGTTGCTAGATACTTCTCCTCTAGTAGGAACATTAAAATTTGCCATTTTTTATTTTTTAAAATTATAATGCAAATGTAAAATGCTCATGACCTTTGCTATTAGGTAGTATTTCCCTTTATGTTGTCAATTTTCCTTTTAATAATTTATATCAAAATTAAAGGGTAGCACTCTGTATAATAAAACTGATTTTGTTTTTTAAAATAGGAAGAACGTCTTTTTCAAACCATTCATTTTTTGCTATCCAAATATTATTTCGTGGCGATGGGTGTGGCAACACTATATATTGTGGCAAATAGCTTTTATAATTTTTTACGGTTTCGGTAAGCGTTTCTTTTGTATTATTTTTTAAATAATAATTTTGAGCATATTGTCCAATAAGTAAGGTTAATTGAATGGATTTGGTTTTGGCTAAAAATTGACTGTGCCAATATGGTGCACATTCGGTACGTGGAGGCAAGTCGCCATTTTTACCAGTGCCAGGATAGCAAAATCCCATGGGCATTAATCCAAAGATTTTATTGTCGTAAAAAATAGTTTTATCTACACCCAACCAAGCTCTTAAATTATCGCCACTTTTATCGTTCCAAGGTATGCCCGTTTTATGAACTGTCTGTCCTGGTGCTTGCCCAATGATTAGTATTTTGCTATGCTTACTGATTGAGACAATTGGATTGGGTTGCAAATAATTTTCACATATTGTACAGTTTTTTACTTGAGCGATAAGTTTATTTATTTCCATTATTAAAAAAATATTGCTACAGATTATTTCTAAAATTTATAGGGCTAATACTTTCTTGTTTTTTAAAAAAACGACTAAATGTTTGTATGTCTTCAAAACCTAAATCATAGGCTATTTCTTTTATAGCTTTGTCAGTATAACGTAGCATACGTCTTGCTTCTAACATTTTTCTATCTTGTATAATTTGTAATGGGCTACGTTCTGAAAGTTTGGCAAAAACGTTAGAAAGTGTTTTGGGTGATTTGTTGAGTATGTTGGCATAGTCTTGCACTGTGTGTTTGGTTTTAAAATATATCTCTACCAAATAAAAATACTCTCTTACAATGTCTGTTTCTTTTAAATTCAGTTTAGAGAAGTTGTTTTGAGATTTATATATTCTAGTACATAAAATTATAAATCTTTTGAGCATAGATTGCAACATTTCTAATTGCAGTTCATCTTTTGATTGCATCTCTATTTCAAACATTTTCCACAGCACTTCAAATTTTTCAATTTCACTGTCTGGAATTTCAAAAATTGGTAATTCTTTTGCTCCAAAAAACAATATTCCTTTGCAACTCACTTCTCTATCGTGGTCTAAAATGCAGTAGAACTCTCGATTAAATTTTATGTTTCTTAATTCGTTGCCTAATTTAATATCTATTTTATAAAACTCGGTAAGACAAATAATAGTATTTTTTTTAAGTGTTAGTTCTTTGCCTTCATAGGAAATAATCGTATTTTCATCTTTTGTCCAAAAGATAGTTAAAGGCGAATTAATTTCTTTGTCAAAGACTATTTGAGTACTTTGATTCAAGATATTAAAAAAAAGCAGTTCAT
>JAFDZJ010000189.1 GCA_018266965.1 Bacteroidota bacterium | reverse complement strand
TGGTAAAAATGTTAAACCACAACTTGTCTCGTAATAAAACGAGATAGAAACATAGAATAATTGGCATCAAAGAATCCATAGAACCTAAAGGTTTTACATAGTTTTTTTTAAACCCGTTTGCCCTGATTAATATTAAAACATTTATTGTTATTTTTAAATTAAATATTTCCAATAGTATATATGGTCTTTACAACCTGAATTGTCTTTTTTAAGTCTATTTTCACACTGAAACCGTATTGCTAAAAAATAAAAAAAATGAAATACTTTTTATTCACTTTTATATGTACCACAATGTGTTGGGGACAAATGCAAAAAGAACAACTCAACCTAATGCCTTGGCCAAAAGAAATTTCCAATCAACAAGGAAAATTCAATATTGATAAGGATTTTGCCATTAACCTAAATGCTCCAAATAGTGAAAGATTGACCATTGCAACTACAAAATTTTTGAGAAGACTCGATGGTAGAACAGGGATATTTTTCAAAAATGGTTTTGCACTAATAAATCATCCAAATTCAACAGTGCAAATTAATGTAAAATCCATAGCCAAACTAGATTTGCAGCAAGATGAAAGCTATCAATTGACAATAGCTCCCAACCAAATAATCATCAATGCAAATACAGATTCCGGAGCAATTTACGGATTGGAAACGCTGTTGCAAACCCTGCAAAACACCAATGACAGTTTCTACTTTCCTACACTATCAATTCAGGATAGCCCAAGATTTCGTTGGAGAGGATTGATGATTGATGCAGCAAGACATTTCATGCCAGTAGATGTTATCAAAAGAAATCTTGATGCCATGGCAGCGGTAAAACTGAATGTGTTTCATTGGCATTTAGTTGATGATCAAGGTTGGAGAATAGAAATGAAATCCTTGAAACAATTACATCTAAAAGCTTCCGATGGATTGTATTACACTCAAGAGCAAATAAAAGATGTGGTGCAATATGCAGGTAATTTAGGAATAATGGTGGTGCCGGAAATTGATGTTCCGGGTCATGCTTCTGCAATTCTTACAGCTATTCCCGAAATAGGAAGTACTCCTAACAAGAAATATAGTCTGGAAAGAAATGCTGGAGTTTTCAACCCTACTTTGGATCCAACAAACCCTAAAACATATCAAATCATTAATCAGATTTTTGATGAAGTTTGTCCACTTTTTCCTGGAAAATATTTCCATATCGGAGGCGATGAAAATGAAGGGAAAGAATGGGACGCCAATCCGAAAATTCAAAAATTCAAAAAAGAAAATAATCTTGCAACCAATCATGACTTGCAAACTTATTTTACCATGAAACTAATTCCCATCCTCAAAAAACATAATAAATTATTGATGGGTTGGGAAGAAATCATGACCAAAGATATGTCCAAAGATGCAATTATACATGCTTGGCGTGGTCCAAACGAAGGTCTGAAAGCTGGAGAGTCTTTGGCAAATGCTGCCAAAAATGGTTATCAAACGGTGTTGTCCAATGGTTATTATTTGGATTTGGTATTAGGAATAGATACTTACTACAACACCGACCCCATCAATAAAGAACTGAATTTGTCATCGGAAATTCAGAAAAATATTCTTGGTGGCGAAGCTACTATATGGGCAGAATTGGTAACTCCACTTACAATCGATTCTAGAATTTGGCCCAGAACTGCTGCAATCGCCGAAAGGTTATGGTCCGATTCTTCTGTCAATAATTTAAAAAACATGAAAAAGCGACTAATTCCCGTAACCGATAGATTGGAGGAATTGGGAATTACACATATTAGGAACAAAGGTGTAATTCTCCGAAATATAGCCAATTATCAAGACATACAGGCGTTGGAAAAATTTTCAAACATTTGCGAACCACTCAAGTTATATACCCGAAACAAAGGTGGTACGGAATACCAAATGTATTCTCCACTCACATTGTTTGCCGATGCTTGTACTCCAGATGCGTCCGATGCGGAAGAATTTAATAGTCTTGTGGAATTATACAATGCCAATCACGCCAACAATGAAGCGAAATCAAAAATAATCAATCAATTACAATCGTGGATTTCTACTCACAAAGAACTTGTCCAATTGCAGAAAAATGCACCAATTATTAGTGGCTTTTTGCCACTTTCAAAAAACTTAAATGACCTTTCACAGCAACTAATCAATAAGTTACAAGATAAATCCTACGATGCCGAACTTGCAAAAAAAATGTTAGAAAATTGTAAATCAAAAGATTATGCAGATGTAGAATTGGCAATTATACCCGGATTGGTTGGATTGATTCAATAATACTATTAAGAACGCAGAATATCGTAACTATACAATTATGAAAAATCCTTCAATTTTTTAGATTGAAGGATTTTTCTTGTTTAAAAAAGTTCTCAATAATATTAAAATTTATTTTAATAAAAATAAATTGTTTTTATACATTATTAAATTATTTCTCTATATTTGTTCAAAATTTAGTCCATGAAATTACCAATAAGATGTCCCAGTTGTGAAGAATTACTTAGGGTAAGCAAACTGAAATGCGACAATTGTTCTACCGAAGTGAGCGGGGATTTCCCTTTGCCCTATTTCTTTCAGCTAAGTCAAGAAGAGCAAGATTTTGTTTTAGATTTTTTTTTGAACAGTGGAAGCATAAAAGAAATGTCCAAAAAAGCAGGACTTTCCTATCCTACCATGCGTAACAAAATGGACGATTTGATAGAAAAAATCCAAAAACTAAAACCTCCAACTCCATAACCTCATCACTTCATAACTTCATAACCCTATAACCTTAACCTCAACCCATGTTTATCAAAAAAATATTCAACCCATTTGCTTTTCTATCCGAGAAAATATTATTGGCAATCGGACTTCTAGGATTCATCGTGCTTTGTTCTGTAAGTTATTGTTTCAAAATGGCAATGGACGGAATTTGGCATATTGGATACGCAGAAGGGAAAACTACTTTCCAAATAATCTTTCAAAATGCGTTGATTGCTGTTGTTTCTATTGTTTCTTTGGGAATTTTGGCTAAAATTTACAATAAAAAATCCAGATGGATAGATATTGTCAATACTGTATTTGTTTCTTTTGTCCCCAATATTTTTGTGATTTTGATTAGTGGTCTTCCTTATTTCAATGAAGCTTCTGAAAAATTAGTATCTATGGCAAACAACCCCAATGAAATAATGAATCATAAAACAGAACTTTTCATTGTTTTGATTTCTTCTTTTTGTATCATTCCGTTTGCAATCTATTCGGTCATCCTTTTGTACAATGGTTTCAAAACCGCAACCAATATGAAATCTTGGCAACAAATCAGCATATTTTTTATTCTTACTTTTATCTTAAATTTAATAACCCAATTTTCACTTTAACTTTTATGAGGTGATTGGGTGTTTGAGTAATTGAGTGTTTGGGTAATTGAGTGTTTGAGTGATTGGGTATTTGAGTGATTGAGTGATGAGGTTGTGAAGTAATTGGTCTTTTTTATTTCCTCTTTCCTCTGTCTTCTTTCCTCTTTCCTCTTTCCTCTTTCCTCTTTCCTCTTTCCTCTTTCTTCTGTCTTTATAATCTAATCTCGTCTAATGCCGAGACAAGCTATCTAACTTCTAACCTCTAATCTCTAATCTCTAACCTCTAACTTCTAATCTCTAACCTCTAACTTCTAATCTCTAACCTCTAACTTCTACCTATGAAAAAACTACTTATTATTTCGACTTTAATC
>JAFDZJ010000188.1 GCA_018266965.1 Bacteroidota bacterium | reverse complement strand
CATCAGTTCTTGAGCAGATGGTTTGCCTAATAATGCTAATGAAAATTTCACCAAAGGATGGAGATTAGTCAATCCACCCACTACTCCCACAGAAATTGGCAAATCAATCCAAAATCTAAAAACTCCATTGTCAATGGAACAATGGCTCAAACTTTTGTACCTTCCGTCTTTTGCAGCAAAAGCATGGCCACAAGCTTCAGTTGCTCGAAAATCGTTTCCAGTGGCGATTACTACAGCATCTACTCCATTCATAATTCCTTTGTTGTGAGTTGTTGCTCGGTAAGGTTCAATCTCGGCAATGGTAACCGCTTGTTTGAATTTCCTTGCAAATTCTTCATTGGAAATTCCACTATCATCTTTTAGGTCTTCAATTTTACAAGAAACTTCGGCTCTTACAATACAGTCAGGAGTAAAATTGGAGAGGATATTCATTACTACTTGCAATGACTCTTTCTCTTCTGTGTTAAAATCATTTTCCAAAGCCACTTCCTCTTTCAAAGTCTTTCCAAATTGCTCCAAACAAGAGTTGATGAAATTGGCACCCATCGAATCCACGGTATCAAAACTGGCTTTCAGTTGGAAATAATTTTCCATTTCGGCGGTTTTGTCAATTAATCGGATATTAAGAATTCCTCCACCTCTGTTTCTCATGTTAGCAGTAATTCCTTCGGTAGCGTCCATCAATTTTTTCTTCAATTTAAAATTAAAGAAATGCTGCAATTTATGAGGCTCCACATTCATTATAAAATGGGTATGTCCTAATTTTTTGGTATTGATTATCGTGGTTTTGAAGCCTCCTTTCTCCAGCCAAAATTTGGCAGCTTTGGAAGCAGCTGCCACAACCGAGCTTTCTTCTACTGCCATTGGAAGAGCTAATAGTTTTCCATCAATTAAAAAATTGGGAGCAATACCATACGGCATATAGAAATTGGAAATAGTATTTTCCGAGAACTCTTCATGGAGTTTTTGTAACTCGGCATCATTGTTCCAATATTGATGCAAAATTTGTTCGTAACTTCTGTCTTCATGCAGGTATTCCTTTATGAGCCAAACTATTTTTCGTTGTTTGCTCAATTTGGAAAAACCTTCGATGGGTTGATGATTCATGTATGGGGAATTTGTAAAACCAAAGGTATAAAAAAGTGCTGATAAAAAATAATTTTACAGCATTTTAACAGCTTTCGAGGGAGTGGATTATTGTTACAAATTTCCTTGCGAGAACTACACTTCAAATTTAGAAAATATTTCAAACGAAACACTAGCTCCGCTCTCTTGCAAAACTGCCCGTTAGCTGTAGGAGTTACTTTTATCCAAATAGTAAGTTTACTCGTTTTCCAAGCCCAAATTCGAAAATCCTATAAAGAGTTGACAGTTGAATATCACATTTTCCATTTTCAAGTCGAGAAATATAACTTTTCTTTGTCCCAATTTTTTCAGCAAGTTGTTCTTGAGTCATATTTGCTTCTTTGCGAGTTTCTTTCAACATTTCACTAATTACAAAATATTGTGCTTTTTCTTCAAATTTGTCTCTGTTTTCAGATCCGATTTTTCCGTATTTAATGTCTAATAACTCATCAAAGTTTTTAGCATTTTTGATATTTTCTTTATTCATTACTTTGTTTTTTTGAGTTAAAATATTCATCTTTTAATTTCAAAGCCAAGTCAATTTCTTTTTTGGGTGTTTTTTGAGACTTCTTTTGAAACCCATTAAATAGAATAATTAAATTGCCTTTGTCAAAGCAACAAAAAATCCTGTAAATGTTACTTTCAAATTCTATTCTAATTTCATAAAGTCCATCAGTTCCAGTCATGTGGTCTAAAAACTTTTTTGGAACATTCTGAACGGTTCTTAAAATCTTAAAAACATACTCAATTTTTTCTTGCACTTTTTCATTTTGTTCGACATAAAAGTCAATAAAATAGTGTTTGTGAAAAATAATTTGTCTTTGAGTATTCATTTTACAAAGTTAACTTAAAAGTTTCCAATTCACAAATATTATATTGTTGATTTTTGGATGAGAGTTTGGAAACGCATACAGCTAACATTCATATTGAAGATATCAAACGGTTGTTCTATTTTTTTGCTTTTACTAATATCTGAATGTTTACTTCATTTTTTATTAGTCCATTAGCAATAGGAATTTGAAATTTAACTCCAAAATCCTCTCTTTTTATATCCGTAGGTTCGGTAGCAATAGTAACCTCATCATTCTCAACAGAAACATTAGCATTGAATTTTACCGATTTTGTAACTCCTTTTATTGTTAAATTCCCCTCCAAAACGGAATTGTAATCTGTATTAGTTGGATTTTTCTCTACTTTGGTAATAGAAAATGAAGCAGTTGGAAATTTTTCTACTTCAAAAAAATCACCACTTTTTAGGTGTCCTTCTAATTTTGCTTTTTGTTGGGCGTCATCTTTTATATCTTCATTCTGCAACGAAGTAACATCTGCGACAAAATTCCCGCTTTCCAATTGGTTATCTTTAACTGTTAATTCACCATTTTTGAAATTGATTGTACCAAAATGACTGGTGTTTTCGGATTTGAAAACTTTGTATCCTTTCCATTCAATCTTACTATTAGTAACATCTAATGAATAAGTAGTCCCAAGTTTGGTAGTTGTATCTGTTTTCGACTCGTTGCTTGGTGTTTTGTCGTTTTTACAAGCTACTAATAGGGTGGTCAAAAAAATACCAACCATAGGAAAAATCATTTTTTTGTTCATTTTATATTTTTTTAAGATTTTGGCTAAAATAGTATTTATTATCATTAAAACAAAATATGCCTTTTACGAATTATAATAGAGCAAATAGGTTAAAGGATTTTTATAGTCTTATAAAAGCAAATTTCCATACCAAGAACTGTTGATTGTTGTCCACAAACTAAGTTTATATCTCATATATGACAAACCATAACTTACTTTGTCTAAACAGGAGAGTGAAAAAATGTATTGGTAATATAAAAAACACAGAACCTGGGTGGTGGTTTTCATTTAGTTTTTTTAAACCCAAATTGCCCTGTTATTATAATTAGATTTTTATGTTTATCCAAATTATTGTTAAATTTGATAAATTTTTATTACTCAAAACAACATCTATCAAATATGCTATTAAAAATCGAGCAGCTACAATTCTCCTATTCTAAAGAAAAATCTTTGTTTGAAAATTTCAATTTAGAAATAGAACAAGGAAAGATTGTTGCACTTGCAGGTGAGAGTGGTTGTGGGAAATCTACATTGCTCAGCCTTATTTATGGATTGTATGATTGGGAAATGGGAAATATTTGGCTGGAGGACACCAAACTATTTGGACCTAAAAAAAACCTAGTACCAGGAGAAAAAAACATAAAACTAGTAGCTCAACATTATGATTTGATGCCTTATTCCACTGTGTATGACAATGTAGGGAAATTCCTATCCAACATCAATCTTCAAGAAAAAAAAGAAAAAGTAATAGAGCTGCTAACCATAGTTGGAATGGAAAAATTCTTACATGAATTTCCTAAAAACCTTAGTGGAGGACAACAACAAAGAGTTGCCATCGCAAGAGCATTATCCGTATCACCAAAATTATTATTGCTAGACGAACCGTTCAGTAATTTGGATTTTTCCAGAAAAATAACAATAAGGGAAAAGTTATTGGATTATGTGAAAAGAGAAAATATTTCACTCATAATATCCACGCACAACCTACAAGAAATCATGCCTTGGGTGGATCAAATTTGTATATTGGACAATGGTAATCTTATAGAAAACAATACACCAATTAATATCTACAACAATCCTAAAAATGAATATATTGCAAAGTTAATGGGTGAGGTAAATGTATTGACAGAGGAAGAAAAGAAAGAATTTGGATTGAAAAAAACATTCTATTTTCCAGAACAGATAACGATTGATAATTACGGAATTGATGCTTGGGCTACAGAGAGCAGGTTTGCAGGTGGCTATTATTGGAACAAAGTAATCTGCAAAGAAAAATCTACCATTATGTACACCAATGAAAAGATTTTTGGAAATATCAAAATAAAATTTAACTCATAAAAAAAATGTAATCCCACTTTTACAAGTAGGATTACAACACCAAATCACAAAATATTAATATGAAAAAAATTTACTTTTCAGCAAATTAGTGACCTGGCTGGGATTCGAACCCAGGACCCATACATTAAAAGTGTATTGCTCTACCAGCTGAGCTACCAGGTCTTTGAATAGAGTTATTCAAAATTTTTTCTGTGTGCCTGCGACTGGACTCGAACCAGCACATCCTTAGGAAACCACCCCCTCAAGATGGCGTGTCTACCAATTTCACCACACAGGCATTTGCTTTCGCAAAACTAAGTGACCTGGCTGGGATTCGAACCCAGGACCCATACATTAAAAGTGTATTGCTCTACCAGCTGAGCTACCAGGTCGGCCACTTATTTTTCAGGATTAACTCCCGTTTTAAAGTGGTGCAAAGATACAGCTTTTTTTAATATCTCAAAATTTTTGCGGAAATTTGTCAAAAAAAATAATGATTATCTCATTGCTTGGCTACATGGGAAGTGGTAAAACACACATAGCCAAAACATTATCGGAAAAATTAAATTTAGAATATATTGATTTGGATTACTATATTTCAAAAAAAAACAAGATGTCTATTGCTGAAATATTTGATAAAAAAGGGGAAATATTCTTCAGAAAACAAGAAAGGGAGGCATTGGAGGAACTATTTGCAAACCACAACAATATTATCCTTGGACTCGGTGGTGGTACTCCTGCGTATTACAACAATATGGAAGTCATCAATCATAATTCTGTTTCTTTTTTCCTACAAGCTTCGGTTGGCTTGTTAACAGAAAGACTATTACAAAACAAAGAAAAAAGACCAATGATTGCTAGATTATCCAATGATGAGCTACCAGAATATATTGCTAAACATCTTTTTGAGAGAAATTTTTATTACACAAAAGCCCAATTTATCATTAATATCAATCAAAAAACAGATATAGAAATTGCAGACGAAATCATCAATCTGCTGGATTATCCCTCTTGATTTTCATCTTCTATTATTGAGAAAAAAGTATCCCAATCTGTAGAGTCGGTATTGGGAGAATTATCATTGTTATAATCATCAATATCTCTTCTGTCTTTTTTGGTAGGTCGTCCTTCGCCTTTCGCACGATAGTAATTTTGCTCCAATCTCCGAAGTGCCAATATTTCGTACTGTTCTTTTTCCGTTTTGTCAGCAATGTAATCAGGGACTAATTTTGCACCAAACCTACTTTTGGGAATATCCAAAACTTTAATTTGAAAATCTATTTGGTTTTTTCTGATTTTTATTATTTCACCAATCTTTACCTCTCTAGATGCTTTTACAGACTGCCCCAAAATAGACACTCTATTTTTTTTTATTTCTTCGGCTGCCAGTGTTCTGGTTTTATATATCCTTACACTCCACAAAAATTTATCAATTCTCATTATTTTTTATATTTTTGCCAAACAATTTTAATTAAAATATTTCATTAATACCAATTTACAAAAATGAAGAAAATATTTCTATATAGCCTTATGTTTTCGGTAGTACTTAGTTCTTGTAGAAAAGACGACCCTGTTGCTACTTACCAAGAGCCAGCAGATATTGCCACACAAAATTATTATGATGATGAAGCTGCAAAGAAATTCTTAACAGACAATTATCTGGACTCACAAGGAAATATAAAAGCATTTGACCCAAATGATCCTTCGGACGACAACAACACTCCTTTGTCTGCCATGAATCCACAGACTAACCCAGCAACCGGAGTAATCTA
Organism: Bacteroidota bacterium; assembly: GCA_018266965.1. GTDB lineage: Bacteria > Bacteroidota > Bacteroidia > Flavobacteriales > Weeksellaceae > Amniculibacterium. Next base: position 13,088 of record JAFDZJ010000188.1, on the reverse strand, counting down.
TATCGTGAGAAATAATGCACAACCCAATCCTGGAACTGTCATTGGAAATACAGATGTAATAAGAATCATGAACAAAGGTTTGGGATATATCGCAATGTCTGTAGATGGTGTTATAAAATACTCTTCGCCAAATGCTTTTGTCAATACCATACAAGGGACAGGAGTACCACAAGTTGACCCACAATATTATTATGTGAAAAACGCTGTGATGGCAGCTTCCGGAAAACCAAGATCTTATTATGAAATGGCAGGTTTCCAAGAGGGTATAAGAAAGTTTTTAGCTTTCAATATTCCTGATTCCGACAATTATAATCTACAAGGAGTAATCATTGTCCCTTCCAGAGCAGCTTTTGGAAGAAACGAACATTATCCTTACCTGAATGTAAGTTGGAGAAACCGTTCTTTTGTTTTTAATTTCCAAGTCTATAAAACTACCGCTAGAACACCAGATCAGGAATAGTGAGAAAAAAATAGTAAATATCAATTAGCCATCTCTAAAAAAAGGAATGGCTATTTTTTTTATCAAACACTAATCTCTGATAAAATATTGCGAGGAGGTTTTCTTTTCAAATTATACAAAGTAACTAGCAAGTGAAAAATTTAACAGATATTTTTTCTTCCTACTATGAAGCTTGTCGGAATAAATAATTTTGTATGGAATTAATATTAGCTAATCTTTTTCTTAAATTTAATTTTTGTTAAAAAACCTCTAAAAATTTTCATTTTTCATAATAATCATTTAATTTTGCAAAGAAAGTAAAGATGTCTATCCATAACAAAATTGTAGAAAGTGCCATCACTTTTGATGATGTACTTTTAATCCCTTCCTATTCTGAAGTTTTACCAAATCAGGTTTCTTTAAAATCCAGACTTACAGACAAAATAACCCTCAATGTACCTATTGTTTCCGCTGCTATGGATACAGTTACAGAAGCCGATATGGCTATTGCTTTGGCAAGAGTTGGTGGTTTGGGTTTTATCCATAAAAACATGACGATAGAGGAGCAATCCGCCCAAGTCAATAGGGTAAAAAGATCAGAAAACGGTATGATTTCCGATCCTGTTACCCTATCCAAAGACCATACTTTGGGGGAAGCAAAAGATTTGATGTCCCAATACAAAATTTCCGGATTACCTGTTGTGGACTCTCAAAATAAGCTTATTGGCATCATCACGAATAGAGATGTGAAATATCAAGAAAACCTTTCGGCAAAGGTGGAGTCGTTGATGACGAAAGACAACCTCATCACTTCCGGGAAAAACACCAATCTGGACGAGGCAAAAAAAATACTCTTGGAAAACAGAGTAGAAAAATTACCAATCGTGGATTCCGAAAACAAGTTGATAGGTCTTATTACCATTAAAGATATTGACAATCAACTGGAATATCCTTTTGCTAATAAAGACCAAAATGGCAGGTTGATTGTTGGTGCTGGAGTTGGTGTAGGCGTGGATACTATGGATAGAGTAAAAGCACTAGTAGAAGCAGGAGTGGATATTGTTGCAATAGATTCGGCTCATGGACACTCCAAAGGTGTTTTGGATAAAATTTCTGAAATAAGAAATGCTTTCCCTACTTTGGATATTGTTGGTGGTAATATTGTAACAGCCGAAGCTGCAAAAGACCTTATAAAAGCAGGTGCCAATGTTTTGAAAGTAGGTGTTGGCCCTGGTTCTATATGTACTACCAGAGTTGTTGCAGGAGTAGGAGTACCACAACTTTCTGCAATCTATAATGTTTATGAATATGCCAAAACAAAAAATGTTACAGTAATTGGCGATGGTGGAATAAAACTTTCCGGTGACATTGTGAAAGCTTTGGCTAGTGGTGCCGGTGCTGTAATGCTAGGTTCTTTATTGGCAGGAACAGATGAAGCTCCAGGAGAAGAAATAATTTTCCAAGGAAGAAAATTCAAATCCTACCAAGGAATGGGTAGTTTGGCTGCTATGAAAAGAGGAGGAAAAGAAAGATATTTTCAATCCGAAGCCAAAAAATTCGTACCAGAAGGTATCGAAGGAAGAGTACCTCACAAAGGCAGATTGGAAGATGTAATTTTTCAATTAACAGGTGGAATCAGAGCTGGAATGGGCTATTGCGGAACAAAAGATATAATAGCTTTACAAAATGACAGTAAAATGGTAAAAATTACCGGAAATGGACTGAAAGAATCTCATCCTCATGATGTTATTATCACACAAGAAGCTCCTAATTATTCTTTATAAATAATAATTCACAATATTAAAAATCCTTGTTTGATAAATACTTCAACAAGGATTTTTTTTATTTCAGAAAAGCACTAAGATTGCTGATAAAACTCCACCAAATCTGTCCTGATATTTCTTGTTTTGTTTGGTTTAATATTTAATTTTGGAGCTTTGGTTCCATTGTACAATTTCAAATCATGATTTTTGATGATGATGATTTCGTCCCAAATATCATTCCTTATAAACTCTTGAAGCGTGAAAGCTCCTCCTTCTACCAATATCGACTGAATTTGTAAATGGAAGAGCCTATTCATCATGTTTTCAATAGCATTTTCTTTTTCTATTTTGCACCAATGGATATTATAGTTTTGTTCTTCTTTTATTGTATTGAAAATTATTGTTGGAGCTTCATCATTAAAAATAGTATAATCAGCAGGAATTTTCAAATCCCAATCGATTATTATCCTTACTGGATTATTTCCACACAACAACCTTGTTGTGAGAGAAGGATTATCATGCAAAACAGTGTTGGTACCAACCATTATTCCTTGTTGTTCACTCCGAATTTGGTGTACCAATTGGCTAGTAAGGCTATTACTAATTTTGATTGGTGAGAAATCTTTATCCAGGAAACCATCAGAAGATTCTGCCCATTTTAGGGTAATATAAGGTCTTTGTTTTTGTTGATAGGTGAAAAATATTTTATTGAGTTCTCTACATTCTTTTTCCAAAATACCAGTATGCACAGTAACACCAGCGTTTTCTAAAATTTCTTTTCCCTTTCCATTTACTTTTTCGTGTGGATCCATTGCTCCAATTACCACAATTGGTATTCCATAGTTCAAAATTGCGTTGGCACAAGGAGGGGTTTTACCATGATGAGCACACGGTTCCAAAGAAACAAAAATGGTAGCTTCTTTTAGCAATTCCTTGTTTTGTACAGAATTTATAGCATTAATTTCAGCATGAGCTTCTCCTGCTTTTTTATGATAACCTTCGCCAATAATCCTATCATTATGGACTATAACACTTCCTACCAAAGGGTTGGGATAGGTTTCTCCTAAAGCTTTTTGTGCAAGTTGTATGCACCTTTTCATATAAAATTGGTAATCCATAATAAATAAACAAAAAAGCGAAGTCCAAAAAATTGACTTCGCTGTTAGTATTTAATTAGAAATTTTATTCGCCAGCAATGATTTGGTGTAGGCTAGCCTTCATACTTTCCAATGTTGATTTTTTGTCATCAATTTTTTTGTAAGTATCCACTAACAAAGGATTTTCTCGACTAGGATTGCTAAAAAATCCTAGATTATTTTCCAAAGTAGCGATTTCTGACTCTAGATCCCCAATTTGGTTTTTCAGTTTTCTAGCTTTGTCTGTCAATTGGCTTTCCGAAAGTCCTTCTTCTTTCAATTCGTAATCATTAACTTTGTTAAGTTTCAATTTCTCTCTCAACACTTTATTAAATTCTGAATTGATGTGCATTTTGTCCCTAGGTACTTTTCCAGCAGCGTCCCATTCGGATTTTATGGATTCTATTTCTGCCACACTACCTTCTTGGTCGGTTATGGTTTTCAATTTCTCCAGCAATTGAGCTTTGATTTTGAAATTTTCTTTCCAATTTTCACCGGTTGCTTTCTTTTTGTCTCTATAATTATTAAAAAACACATTACAAGCTTCACGGAAATCAGCCCAAGTTTTGTCGGTCATACTTCTTGGGACATGACCTATTTTTTTCCAATCTTCTTGAAGTTTTTTGTATAGCGGAAGAGCCATTTCCCAATCTTCGGAAGTCATATTGTCTTGGGCAATTTTTATTAAATTCAATTTGTCTTCCAAATTTTTTTGTTGGGAATTTTTCAGAGATTTATAAAAATCATTTTTAGAATGGTTAAAATCTTTTAAAACAGCTTTGAATTGGTTCCAATTATCATTAGACAATTTTTTGGGTACATTACCTGTTTTCAAGAAATCAGCTCTCAGGTTTTCAATTTTTTTAATTGCATTTTGCCAATATTGATGCCCCTTTTCTTGTTGAGAAAGTATCGATTTTATTTCTGCAATTATGTCGTTTTTCTTTTCCAGATGTGCCATTTGTTCCGCTTCTATCTGTGCAGAAAGTTCGGCTTTTCTATCATGTATTTTATTGGAAATTGTTTTGAATTCTTCCCAAGAACTTTCACGAAATTCTTCCGCTACCGGTTCTGCTTCCTCTTTCCAAAGCTTGTGTAGGTATTGCAATTCATTTAGAGCTTTCTGTACAGAATTTTCATTTTCTAGTTCTTTCGCTCTTTCTATGATATGTTGCCTTTTTTCTAAATTATGGGCATATTCTTGTTCCAAATATTCCTTGTGCATATCCAACATTTGATAAAATTGGTTCAAATGGTGGAAGTAATTTTTGTTGATGATGTTAAAATCTGCTTTTGCAACTTGTCCTGCTTCTGCCCAAGCTAATTTTATTTCTCTTATGGATTTAAAAAGATTAGTTCCTGGTTCCGAGTTGGAGTTTAGTTTTTTTAATTTTTCAATAATCCCCTCTCTTATTTCTTTATTTTTATGTTGAATTTCATCCTGGTGTTTTACAAAATCTTGATGTTTTTCTTTAAAAATAGAAACTATCCCGTTAAACTTACTGAGCAATGGGTGTTCCCAAGCAATAGGTTCTTCTTCCGGATGAGTCAGCTCAAAAGCCTGTTTTTTCACTTCATATTCTTCATGAATTTTTTGGGAAACCAAGTTTTTCAAATGATTGAACGATTTCGATTCGACACCTGCATCATGTTTATTGATAATAGTTTCCATATCGTTTACCAATTCTGCAATAGTCCTATTGTCTAGTTCATGATGGGTTTCTTCTATGATGGATTCTTCCACGGTAGTATTTTCATCATCTAACAATGGTGCTTGAATTTCGTTTTCCACGGTTTCTGTTGCTTGAATTTTCTTTTCTTCGTTTTCAGAAAAATTGTTTTCCGTAATCATATCTAGTCTTTTTTTTAGTGAAAGGGCTTTACAATCAGTAAATTTAATAAAAATAAATTAAAAGTAAGGTTTTAGTAAATTAATTTTCGTCATTCTCCCAAATTTCCCATGCTTTTTCGGCTTGTTGTTCCAACATCAAGAGTCCATTGATGGTTTTTGCACCTTTTTCTTGACCAGCTTTTAGAAACTTTGTCATTGATGGATTGTAGATTAAATCAATCAAAAGATGTTGATTGCACAGCCCATCAAAAGGGAAATCTATACATTGGTCTATATTTGGAAAAGTACCAACTGGTGTACATTGTACAATAATTTTATTTTGAGAAACAATTTCTTTTGTTAGTTCTTCAAGAGGCAAACCAGTTTTTCTGGAAGCAATAAGAAAAGGGATATTATTTTGTTTGAAAACATATTGTACTGCCTTTGCAGCACCTCCATCTCCCAAGATAATTGCCGATTGATGATGGGGTTGTAGAAATATTTTCAGACATTTTTCAAAGCCAAAAGCATCTGTATTGTAGCCTATTTTTTCTCCATTGATAATCTTTATTGTATTTACCGCACCTATATTTCTGGCTTCTTCGCTTAACCTATCCAAGTAAGGAATGATTGCTTCTTTGTAAGGGATAGTAACATTCAGACCCTTCAAATCATTTAACAAAAAAATATCGTGGATTTTTGCTATTTCCGAAATATCAAAAACGGAATAGGAGTAATTATCCTTCATTAGTTTTTTGAATTTGTCTTCGAAATATTTTTTGGAAAAAGAATACGAAATGTCTTTCCCAATTAGTCCTAGCTTCTTTTGTATTTTCATAGTACAAAAGTAAAAAGACCGAAGGAAATTCGGTCTTTATTTTATATGATTTTTATTATTCTACCAAAAGTGTCTGACTAATATCTTTGGTTTTCAACAGATATTTTCCTTTTGGTAATTTTGGCAACATCAATTGATTGGTATTTTTGAATGGATTATAAATATTTTTTATCAATCTGCCATCCATCGTAAATATTGATAAAGTTTCAATTTTTTCAAGTTGATTTCCTTTAACAAAAACAAAATTGTCATGGGTAGGATTTGGATAGAACACCAATCGATCTTTGGCTTTTGTTTCATCAACACTCAAACTGTAACAAGTCCAACTAAGGTCATCTATCGCCACTCTATTTCCTGTGGTAGGTTGTATAATTTTTATAGTGAAATTTCCACTAATATTGATATTATTAATGCTAAAAGTTCCAGTAGTAGCACTATAAGCAATTGTTCCTACATTCACACCATTTATTTCTATATTTAGATTTCCGGCACTTCCTCCAAATTTCAGTTGTGTAGTCATGGTTATTGAACTTATCCCACCAGATATAGAAGAGGATAATAAATTTCCATTTCTTACACAGATGGCTTTTCCATTGGTAATTGTTTGATCAGTCCTGGAGTCAGTTGATGTCCAAGTTATGGAATTATTAGTCCAAGTTCTAGTTTCGTAACCAGAAGTATTGGTTGTAGGGATATTTTCAAATGTTTCAGTACCACAAATTGTAGTACTTCCACCTCCACTTCCTGCCAATGTAGTACCCGTAGCAACATTACTTTGCGGAGATTGATTACCTGCTCCATCTTTAGCAATTACGAAAAAATTATAATTTGTAGATGGATTAAGACCATTAACCGTTGCCGATGTACCTGTTACTGTGGAGTAATAGACACCATTAACATAGATATCATAACCTACCACGCCAATATTATCCGTGGCAGCAGTCCAAGACAATGCAATAGAGTTAGTTGTTGCACCAGAAGTGGTAAGATTGGTTGCTGCAGTTGGAGGTATATTATCTACGGTTCCCCAAATATCATTTGCCCATTGTGGATTATCTATAAAAGGATTTCTATTTCCTTGCCACGCAAAAGTAGCGTTATTTCTGCCTATTTCTGCCGGAGAAACAGGATCTTGGTTGCTCCAAATCAACAATTGGTTGAGTTCCCAAGTTTGTAATCCCGGAAAGGGAGAATTTCCTAGCATATTTCCAGAGGAAAATCCAGAAAGTTGATTTTCATATCGAGTTACGAAATAAAAAATCATTCTTGCCACATCTCCTTTGAACTCATCAATAGGTTCGAAAACTGTCCCTGAAAACCCAGGCGAAATACTTGTACCCAATTTGGAACCATTCATGGAGGTAAAAGACGCAGAACCAACTTTACCAAAAGGATTATTTCCTCTCATTCCGTTTACTTTGCTATCAGTTGCACGAATAAAATTAACATCGCTATACATAGGGGTTTGAGATGAAAATAAACTTTGGGGTACAATATGTTCTCTATTATAGCAAAAACCTTCGCCACCACTTCCACCACTACATTGATTAGTAATAATTATAAAATTATATAGGTCTGGTCCAGTTGGATTTTCAGAATATATATCCAACACCGTTCCGTCGTTTTCATAGTAATAATCTCTATCTGTTGTTTGGTAGGCAGTCCACAAACCGCTGTAACCTTTATCCAAATGCCCATTGGTGATTATTTGGCTCAATTTGGTTTTCAACGCTGCACCAGTAAGTCCAGCTGTACCATTGTAATATCCAGCTGGTTGTGCCAACACTACTACAGAAAAGATTAATACAAATGTGGAAACTAAATATTTTTTCATGTTTTTTCCTTATTAAAAAATGGAGGACAAAGTTAAAGAAAAAAACAAGCTGAAAAAATTAATTTTCTTTAATATTTTGATGATTTACTTTGGAGAAAAACCAAGCAATAGTAATACTGAAAAAAGCTGCAGTTGTTGCTACAATTAGATAATTTTCACTCAAAATCCTTACCGGATAAGGAAAGTTTTCTCCAGCCAAAAACAAACTTGTCTGCAATTGTACAACACAGATTAGAGTTCCTAATAACAAACCAGCGACAATACCGCATACTACAATTAGAAGACCGGTATAGAAATAAGTAAGTCGAAGATTTTTTCGAGATAGTCCAAACGCAATCAACGATTTCGACTGTTCTTTTTTGTCTAATTGTAATATGGTAATTGCTCCCGCCAAATTGAAAGTTGTAATGAAAATCACCAAAGCAAAAATTAAATATATAAATATTTTTTCTGTATTTATCATTTTCCAAAAAGCAGCGTTCTCCTCTTGTTTGGTGGTAATGGAATAATTTTTACCCAAAATATTTTGTATATTTCCTTTTATTTCATCTGCCTGATTAGGGTTTTTCAGTTTAACAACAATCTGATAAGCCGAATTTTTTGGCAATCCTAGTAACTGTTGTGCTAATTCCATTGGAGCAATGATATAATTATTCAACTGTTCATTTCCCGGGAAAATACCGGTAACATAAATTTCCTTTTTATTAAAAATATCCTCCTCTTTATTGATGATTCCAGTTCCTGCTTTTGGCATGAACAACATAGCAAAATCCCTATCCGAACCCACAGGAATTGCCAGTCTATTTGCCAATTGGTATTCCATCACCACCTCATTGGAATATTTATAAGATGGATATTGACCTACCAACAAGCTGTTTTGGATAGGATTGACTTTGGTATATGCCGAATCGACCGCCCGAAGATATGCAATATCTCCTTTGGTATTGTACTCTATATATACCTTCTCTTCGATTGTCTTTGCAAAATTTTCTATTCCCGAAGTCTTAGACAGGACACTTTCCACCTTGGAAATATCTTTTATGGTTTTACCTACGGTACTTTTTATAGTAAGGTCTGAATGAAGATTTTTAATAACATCTCTGTTGAGATCCTCCAATCCGGAAAAAACAGAAATAATGATAAACATAGCTGCCACTGCAAAAGTCATTGCCAAAATAGCCAACCAGGTTATGATAGTAACAGCAGAACTACCTTTTTTTGCCAAAAGATACCTTTGTGCGATGTAGAATGCAGTACGATTAATCATTTATCTTACAGGAAATTTGGATTACAATTTAGGATTATCACCTTCGCCTTTCAATTCTTTTTCTATTTTCTCCACATCGTCCAAGGTGGTATCCAAATAGAAATTGATATGAGGAATAATCCTTACTTGTTTTCCCATTTTTTGCCCCATAAAATTTCTGTATTGAGCTTTATTCTCTTCAATTTCCGACATGATATTTTGTCTAAATTCTTGAGGGAAAATACTCAAATAGATTTTGGCAATACTGAGATCTGCGGTTACTTTCACATCGGAAACGGAGATAAGTATATTCTGTTTGCTATCAGAAGATTGCTTTCTGAACAATTCTGCAAAATCTTCTTGTATTATTTGTGCAACTTTTCTTTGTCTATTACTTTCATTCATGATGCAAATTTAGTATTTTTGTTTTAAATAATTTTCAACGAATTTCAAAACAAAATATCTTTAAAAAAGAAATGAAAATAGAACATTTAGGCATTGCAGTAAAATCTTTGGGTTTCTCCGATGATTTGTTTGCAAAATTACTCGGTAGAGAAAATTACAAAAAAGAAATAGTAGATAGAGAGGGCGTTGCTACATCTTTTTATAGAGTAGGCGAATCAAAAATAGAACTTTTGGAAGCTACCAATGAAGATAGCCCCATTGCTAAATTTATAGAAAAAAAAGGAGAAGGCATCCATCATATTGCTTTTGGAGTAGATGACATCTTGTTTGAAATAGAAAGATTAAAAAAAAATGGATTTATTTTTATTTCCGAAATACCCAAACAAGGTGCTGATAACAAACTTGTTGTATTCCTTCATCCCAAATCTACCAATGGTGTTTTGGTGGAATTATGTCAAGAAATTTCATAAAAAATTTTGTTAATTAATAATTTTTACTATTTTTGCACTCACAAAATTTAACCAAGTTTTGAGGTCCTATAGCTCAGTTGGTTAGAGCACCTGACTCATAATCAGGTGGTCCCTGGTTCGAGCCCAGGTGGGACCACAAAGCCTTAACAAAAAAGTTAAGGCTTTTTTATTTTCATAATATTAAAGTTTGTTATATGTATTTTTCATGGAGATTTATTTCCTATACAGAATGTGAAATTTTTTGTGAGAAAATAAATTAGAATACGGAGATATATGAAAGCAGTGTAGTTTTCTACAATTTGGTAAATTCAGACCCTATTTTTTCAATCACTTTGGTGGGTATATTTTGTTTATCTGACAAGGGTTTGAAAAGTTCTGTTGCAGAAAGCACTGTTTCAATAACAGCGTTTGGATTTTTTATAGTAAACAGATCTGCGATTTTCAAAAGATCTTCTCTTTTTATATCGGTTCTCTTTCCGCTAACAGACATCGCCCGAGACATCCGAGTATAATTTTTTAAGGCATCTAACGGATAAGTCAAATCATAAGCCGGAGCAAGATTCCACCGGTCTTTTTCTGCATTATAGATAAAAGAAAAATTCTTCAAATGATCATCAATATTACAAAATACAATATTGAAAACCATTCTTTTGAACAATTGTTCGATATCTTTATGAGGCAACCTGAGGTCAACAGCCAACTTAAAAAGATTTTCATACGATGAATGTTCAGGTTTTTTAAAATCCCAACCCGACATCCCGGAAGCCGTTAGTATATGCTGTTTCTCCCCATTTTGACGGTCAAAACGCAAAGTAGCAAAGTGCTTATCATCAATTAATTTTGAAGGCATCATTTCTACCCCTAAACTTTGTGCAATTTGATAATACACAAACTCTACTTTTTCCTTCGAGTAGCCTTCATCAACCGAAAGTTTAATCAAATAATGATTATAATCTTCAGAATACTCCAAATCTCCTGCTTTTAAAAGTCCGGTTTCTTTATGCTCCGAAACCAAAATTTTGGGCCTTGCACCACCAGCAGAAGTCCCCATTTTGAATATATTGAGCAAAGAAATATCGCTTAATCCTTTTTCCGAAACAGAAGTTTTTACATCTAAAACTTTTTTTACCACTTCCGTAATTTCCTCTACATCTATTGTATTATTAGAAATAATTTCTTTTGCTGGGACAAACTCCAAAGCTCCGATTCCTCTTTTGCCAACATAGGTTAATTGCTCAAGTGGCGAGATATTTACAAAATCTTTTTGCATGGCTTCCAACCATTCCTTGAAAACAATATTTCCAAAATAATCCGGCAAAGAATCGGCAATCATAGGAGGCAAACCTCTAAAAGTTTCTCCTTCAAATCCTGAATACACCTGTGTATTGGGACTTCTTCTGATTATATATGGAAACAACCTTTTATACAAACCCGTTTCTAAAAAATCTGGATTGTACTGGAATGACGATTTTTTTTGGTCTTCATCATAACCAATTTTCCCAATTTCCACTCCATTAAAATGCACAGAAATAATTTGATTTTTAGCCATCGTTAATACATAGATTGGTTATAGTTAAGGTCATTGGTTTTATCCAATATATATTGATTCAATGACTTCATTTCATCAAAATATTGTAAAACTTTTAGTAAAGTATCCAAGGTAGGATTTTCTCCGTTTTCCAGTTTAGCGACGGTAAATCTAGACAGACCCAACTCCTCTGCCAGTTCTAGTTTGGTGAGTTTTTGAGCTTTCCGCAATTGTCTGCACAACTGTCCCATATTAGTTTTAACCTCTTTTATCGTAATAAAATCAAGCATAATGATGTAGATTATAATAAACAAATATAGTAAATTTTACATAAAACGATTATTTTAATCAACAATTTTTAAAATAAAAACATTGCATACTGAAAACTCGGAGAGGCATTAATTTAAAATTGTTTAACTTTTTTAATCTCTATTGTAAACCGCCGTAATACGACTAATACTCAAAATATTTTTGATGAAAATTTTAAAAATATGAATATTGGAATTGTCGGTGGTCGTGACTTTAATGATTATGACCTTCTCAAAAAAACTTTGGATGCGTACATTGAAAACAAAAGTTTTCTAACAGCAATTGTATCTGGTGGAGCAAAAGGCACGGATACTTTGGCTGAAAAATATGCAAAAGAATTGGGTGTTGATATGGTAGTTTATCGTCCTGATTACAAAAAATTTGGTCGTCTTGCAGCTTTGGCTCGGAACACCCAGATTATTGAACATTCGGATGTGGTGTTCGCTTTCTGGGATGGGAAATCCCGTGGTACTATGGACTCTGTCAATAAAGCGAAAAGAATGGAAAAGCAACTTTTCATTATTAATTATTAAAAAAATGACCGCTCTAATTGCGGTCTTTTACTGTTTCAAGCTTATCTTTATTGGGATTTATATAGTTTTCAATTTTAGGCAAATAATGATTAAAATTGATCATTCGGTGATTATCATCAACTTCCAATAACTGAGTATTTTCTAAATTCATTTCAAAAAGCCAAGTTTGGTCTAAAATTTCATCATTTTTGGTAGCAATGATTAGTGCATTTTTAGGATTCTCAATTTTCATTAATTGAGGTTTTATTAAATCAGGAAAATCAAAATTGGCGATTCGTTTTTCAATATCCAAAAGTGGACTTGTTAAAACCAATATGTCGAATTTACAATTTCGAAGTTCACATAACTGATATGCAAAATTCGCTCCTGTAGAATCTCCTACTATAATGAGTTGATTTACATTTTGATACTTCTGAAATTTCTCTTCAATTAAGACTTCTATATCAGAATCATTTTTCCATTCCAGAAAATCATATTCAAATTGGTCTTTGAAATAATCTTTGAGATTCAAAAATTTTCTTGAATTTCTGTCGGAACCAAGCCGTGAATATAGAGTAAGGTTGGTTTCATTTTAGAGATTTTGTTTTTCAAAAAATATATTCAATAATAACACATACGATTTACCGAAATTAGCGTCTTCACTAATTCCGTTTTCTTTCAAAAACTTCACTTTTTGACTTTTTCTTACTGTGCCAGACAAATGAACAAGCGGTACAATTGGAATATCATTGAACTCTTGATCAATAAAAACAGTTT
>JAFDZJ010000187.1 GCA_018266965.1 Bacteroidota bacterium | reverse complement strand
AATCTTTAAATCTAATGCTCATATCGTTGATTATCAATGCTTAAAGATACGAAATACAACTTTAATACACAAGAAATATTTACTAAAAAACATAAAAAAACCGCCTCAGTATTGAGACGGCTTCTCCTTTTTTTTGTATTTCTTGAAAATTTACTTTTTCAGTGACCTCCCACAGACTGGGTGGCTTTTTTGTTGCAGGTAAGGTAAAACATTTTGCTTTGAAAATGAAAATTTATTTCAATCGTATTTTTTTAATTTTAAATACAATTGACATTGTAAATATCACATTAAAATACTTTGCAAATCCTTATCTTTGTCATTATTTTTAAAATAACAAATATGGTTTTGTCAATGACTGGCTTTGGGAGAAGCGAAAGTACATTTCAAGGAAAAAAAATAGTAGTAGAAATAAAATCGCTAAATTCTAAAAGTTTAGACCTCAATACAAAGGTTCCTATCAGATACAAAGAACGAGAGTTTGAAATTAGAAAAATATTAGGTGATAAAATCGTAAGAGGTAAGGTGGATTGCTATATCAATATAGAAACCATTGAGGATAACCACGATGTAAAAATAAATAAAGAACTGGTTGCTGCATATATACAAGAACTAAAAAGTATTTCTGCAGATGGTCCCGATTTCGAATACCTAAAAATGGCAATACGATTTCCAGAGGCTATATCTACAAAACCCGATGAACTAAAAGAAGAGGAATGGGAATTTTTGTTAAACCTTATCGAAGAATCATTAAATAAATTTATCGATTTCCGTAAAACAGAAGGAGCAACATTGCATTTGGAACTAGCCAAAAATATCGAAAATATCGACAATGCACTTCAAGAAATAATTCCTTATGAACAAATAAGGCTAGAAAGTGTAAAAGAAAGATACAAAAAAACACTTAACGAATTCGATAATATTGACGAAACTAGGTTTTACCAAGAGTTGGCTTACTATACAGAAAAGTTGGATATTTCCGAAGAAAAAGTTAGGTTGTCCCAGCATTTGTCTTACTATACAGATGTACTTTCTACAGAAGATTTTTGTGGAAAAAAATTAGGTTTCATAGCACAGGAAATAGGCAGGGAAATCAATACTCTTGGTTCCAAAGCCAATCACGCTGCTATACAAAAACTAGTAGTAATGATGAAAGACGAATTGGAAAAAATAAAAGAACAAACCCTCAATATTTTGTAAACATGGAGAAGGTTATCATATTTTCTGCACCTTCCGGAAGTGGCAAAACAACATTGGTGCAACATTGCCTAGCTCAATTTGATTTTTTGGAGTTTTCAATTTCCTGTACCACAAGATTGGCGAGAGGAAATGAGGTCGATGGAAAGGATTATTATTTCATAAGTATAGAAGATTTTAAAAAAAAGATTTCAGAAAATGCTTTTGTGGAATATGAAGAAGTGTATAAAGACAAATATTATGGTACCTTGAAATCCGAAGTGGAAAGAATATGGACTCTTGGGAAAACCGTGATTTTCGATGTAGATGTTAAAGGAGGGATAGCACTAAAAAAATATTTTGGCGAAAAAGCGCTCTCCATTTTCATACAACCACCCTCAATAGAAGAGCTGGAAAAAAGACTTATCAACCGAGGCACAGATGATGCGGAAACTATAAAAATACGAGTTGCCAAAGCGGAACACGAATTAACTTTTCAAAAAGAATTTGATAAAAACATCATCAATTCGGATCTTGCAGTAGCAAAAAAAGAAACCGAAGAAACGATAAAAAAATTTAATTTTAATACCCATTAATCACTTTTTTATGAATGAAAATTTCAATATTGCAAAATCCAATCTACCTGTAAAAGGATTTTTGGACCTCAAAGATTTTTTAATTCCAGAAGGGGAAGAACTCAAAAAAGCCATTTTGGAACTCAAAAAAGAAAAAAATGCAGTTATACTTGCTCATTATTATCAACCAGCAGAAATTCAGGATATTGCCGATTTCTTGGGGGACTCGTTGCAGTTGGCCCGACAAGCCAAAGAAACCAATGCGGATATGATAGCTTTTTGTGGTGTACACTTCATGGCAGAGGCAGCAAAAATACTTAATCCTACCAAAAAAGTTGTATTACCAGATACTTTGGCGGGTTGTAGCTTGGCAGACAATTGCAGTGGAGAAGGACTCAGAGAGATGAGAGCGAAATATCCTAATTCTTTGGTGGCAACTTATATCAATTGCAATGCAGAAACCAAAGCCGAATCCGATGTTATTGTTACCAGTTCCAATGCAGAAACCATCATCAATTCTTTACCAAATGACAGACCTATAATTTTTGCACCTGATAAAAATCTTGGTCGCTATCTTTCCAAAAAAACAGGAAGAGAAATGATTCTTTGGGACGGAAGTTGTATTGTTCACGAAGCATTTTCTATGGAAAGAATTGCAAAACAGATGGCTGAAAATCCAGATGCCAAACTTATAGCCCACCCAGAAAGTGAAAAACCAGTTTTAGATTTGGCGCATTTTATTGGATCTACTTCGGCGTTGCTCAACTATGTAGAAAAAGATGACTGTCAAAAATTCATTATAGCTACCGAAGATGGGATATTACACGAAATGAAAAAGAGAGCACCTCACAAAACGCTAATCCCAGCACTAGTAACCGATGAAAGTTGTAACTGTTCCGAATGTTTTTTTATGAAAAGAAATACCTTGGAAAAACTATATCTATGTTTGAAGTATGAATTACCAGAAATTACTATGGACGAAGAGTTGAGGCTGAAAGCACTGAAACCAATCGAGCTAATGATGGAATTGAGTAAAAATGTAAAATAATAATCAAAAGACCTTTCACATTTCTTGAAAGGTTTTTTTAATAAAAGAATATGAAATCAAAAATTTTATTAGAAGACATAAAAATCTATGCTTACCACGGAGTGTTAGAAGAAGAAAACATCATTGGTACTTACTATCTTATCAATGTGGAAATAATTGCAGACCTATGGAAAGCAGCCAGTACAGATGATTTGCAAGATACCATTAACTACGCCGAAATAAATAGGATAATACACGAAGAGATGTCTGTAAAATCCAAATTATTGGAGTATGTTGCTGGAAGAATCATCATCAAAATAAAAGAAGAATTTTCGGAAATAAATGCCATTAAAATAAAAATTACCAAAACAAACCCACCAATGCAGGGCGAAATGAAAGGTGTTTCTTTGGTATTTGAAAAACAGTGGTAGATTTTAGATGATGAAAGCATAATATTTCCAAAAAAATGTTGATATATTTCCATAATCTAAACATTGTTAATCAATTTACTGTATCTTAAAAAAAAATAATTTGTTGTTTCTTTTTCTAATTGAATATTATTTTTTTTGAATAAAAGGGATTATTAATGTCCAAAAAGTTTTTTAATCCTAAAAAAGTTTCTATATTTGCACCCGAAACAAACAGGGTACTTTGGCCGAGCGGCTAGGCAGTGGTCTGCAACACCATCTACAGCGGTTCGAATCCGCTAGGTACCTCACTTTAACCTTTCAATTTCAAAAAATTGAAAGGTTTTTATTTTCTCTAAATAATTTATCTCCCTATTCAAATAATTTCAATATAACTACCCTAGATAGTGTAGTTATCGTATTTGTTTCTATTAATAAAAAATATAAATCCAAAAATCTAATCGTTTGGTTTCTGTATTTTGGTGGATAGCAACAATATTTTTGAGTAGGTAGGAAAAAGCGATGATGCAATATTAAAAATAATATCCGCTCTCCTGATTGAGGAAGCGGATATTATTTTAAAAACTAAATTTAGAACTATCTAAAATTATTTATTATTTTAAATTTTCGAGAAATTACTTTTTAGTACAAGCTTTCACAAAAGCAACAAATAATGGGTGTGGAGTTTCTACCGTACTTTTGTATTCTGGGTGATATTGTACACCAACGAAAAAAGGATGATCTTTCAATTCCAATGTTTCAACTAGTTGAGTGTCTGGATTGGTGCCGGAAGCAATCATTCCATTTTTTTCAAAATCAATTTTGTATTCCGAGTTGAATTCATAACGATGTCTGTGTCTTTCGGAGATGTTTTTAGTACCATAGATGTCATAGAGTTTTGTGCCGTTCTTCAGACTGCATTTCCAAGCACCCAATCTCATAGTTCCACCTTTTTCTACAATGTTTTTTTGATCCTCCATCAAAGAAATAACCGGATCCGGAGTGGAAGAGTCAAATTCTACCGAATTAGCTTTTGGGAGTTGTAGTACATTTCTTGCAAATTCCACGGTGATGATTTGCATTCCCAAGCAAATTCCTAGTAAAGGGATATTGTTTTCTCTGGCATATTGTGCAGCAACAATTTTCCCTTCTATTCCTCGGTCTCCAAAACCAGGTGCTATTAGGATTCCATCGATTCCTGCAAATGTTTCTTTTGCATTTTCTTGTGTTAGTTCTCCGCTATATACCCATCGTACTTTTACTTCGGTTTCTTGTTCTGCACCTGCGTGTATAAAGGCTTCTGCAATAGACTTGTAGGAGTCTTGCAAGCTTACATATTTGCCAACCAAAGCAATTTCTACTGATTTTTTTGGATTTTTGTATCTTTTTAGGAAGTTTTTCCAATCATTCAATTTACATTCTTGGTCGGATTTCAAATTTAATTCTTTTAGAACTACTTCGTCAAAATTTTGTTTTTGTAGGTAGGTAGGTACTTCGTAGATTGTTTCCAGGTCTATACTTTCAATTACATTTTCGACAGGGACATTGCAGAATTGAGCCAATTTTGCTTTGATGTCTTTTGCGATTTTATGTTCGGTTCTACAAACCAATACATCGGCTTGTATGCCACTTTCCATCAATTGTCTTACCGAATGTTGAGATGGTTTGGTTTTTAGTTCACCACTTGCAGCCAAATAAGGTAAAAGAGTAAGGTGGATTACCATGGAATTGTTTTCGCCCAATTCCCATTTCAATTGTCGTACACTTTCTATATAGGGCAAAGATTCGATATCGCCAACAGTACCACCAATTTCTGTTATGATGATGTCATAATTTTGCTTACTGAGCAATTTTATTCTTCTTTTTATTTCGTTGGTAATGTGTGGGATAACTTGTACGGTTTTACCTAGGAAATCTCCTTTTCTTTCTTTTTCTATTACTGTTTGATATATTCTACCTGTGGTAACATTGTTGTTTTGAGAGGTGGGTGAGTCCAAAAATCTTTCATAATGTCCCAAATCCAAATCGGTTTCTGCTCCGTCCTCTGTAACAAAACATTCGCCGTGTTCATAAGGGTTTAGAGTGCCTGGGTCAATATTGATGTAAGGGTCTAATTTTTGAATGGTTACATTGAAACCTCTTGATTTTAAAAGTAATCCCAAAGATGCGGATACTATTCCTTTTCCTAAAGATGAAGTTACACCTCCTGTTACAAAGATGTATTTCGTGGTCTTTTTACTCATTAGATTTTGGTTTGGGCAAAGTTAGGGGATTTTAAAACATGAAACAAATATTACCCATTCATTTTGTTGTTTTGGCAAAAGTCTCTCGGTTTTCTTTAATTCTTCAATTTAGTTGTAAATTAATAACTAGGCACTAATGTTTTGAAATTCGATTTTTTCATACATGAAAATTCCGTTTATCTTTACATTTGCTCAAATTTGACATATAAAATAAATTTAGATATTTTTATTAAATTAAAAAGTAAAATTTTAAAGAATGAAAATAATTAAAACCGTGCCTAACAGGCGTTTGACAAGATTACAAATTTTGTAGTAAATTTATGTTTCGTAAGAAATTTTATCTATGATAGAAAATAATCGGTTTCTAAGTTCGCAACCTCACAAAGTGCCTTCCCGTTGTGCGTCATTTTACTTAAACGAAATCCTCAAAATTAAATTGTGACATAGAAATATTATTTGTAATTTTGTATCCAAATGGATACTGTTTAAAAATGTACTTTATAGAAAAAACGACAGAATTTGATAAGTGGTTAAAGAAATTGAATGATTTGAGAGCGAAAGCAAAAATTTTGTTTCGAATTCAAAAACTTGAGAATGAAGAATATTTTGGCGATTGTAAAGCAGTTGGTGATGGAATAAGTGAACTGAAAATTAACTATGCAAAAGGTTACAGAGTTTACTTCAAAGAAACTGATGGTAAAATCATTATTTTGTTAATTGGTGGGGACAAATCTACTCAACAAAAAGACATTGAAAAAGCTAAAGAAATTTGGAAGAAACTAAAAAAATAAAAAAATGGAAAGTACAAAATTTGATATAGCAGATTATTTAGATAGCAATGAAATGATTGCTGAATACCTTAATGCTGTTTTGGAAGAAGGTAACGATGCTGAAATTATAACAGCAATTGGACATATTGCCAAGGCAATTGGAATGACTAAAATAGCCGAAGAAACTGGCATGAGCAGACCAAGTTTGTACAAGGCGTTATCAGATGGTGCAAAACCTCAATTTTCTACTATTATGAAAGTATTAAAAGCCGTTGGAGGACAAATACACATAAACCCATTAACTGCATAAATAAATAAAAGATGAAAAAAAAATTCCTTACTCTCATACTTCTTGTAATAACAACTTTTTGTTTTTCACAAATACACTACAAGAAAATCTACAAACATAATGAATATAACAAGGACTGGGTATTAATAAAAACGATTTCAGGCACTTATGGTTTTATAGATAGAAATGGTAAAACTGTAGTTCAACCAATCTATGATAAAATTGAAAAATTTGGAAAATATTCTAATGAATGTGCTTTAGTAAAAAACATAGCTGGAGCTTATGGTTTTATTGATAGAAATGGCAAGGAAGTAATTCCTGCAATATATTGGAAAAAACAAGATGTAATTGAACAACTTAAAATCTTAAAAAATTAAAAACGAACGCACAACAAACAAATTGGCAATAGAACTGGTGATCCAGTAGTAACGGGACAAGATGTACTTCTATTGAGCTTTTGTACAAAGTTGAACGATAGTAATACTATTCAACATTTGAGCTAAAAGCGGTTTTATCGTCAATTTGCAAAACAAGAGGTGCATAGAACAATAACGATATTAGATGTCGGGTTAATAAAAAACCCTTAACTTTTTGGTTAAGGGCAAGGATAAAAAATATTTTTTCAATTATTTGTAGGCTTCAATAGCTTTGTTGATAGCTTCAATTTGACCGTTGATTGTCGGACTGGAAGGATTGGCTTTTAGGACTTCCATTTTTTTTGCCAAACCATCTTTTAGCATTTGGCTCAACATCATTTTTACTTGTGGATTATCTGGGATTTGAGATTTTGCCTGTAGTAAAACTTTTGTAATGCTTTCCGTTGCTGCAAGATTGTCAGAAGACATAATCCAATTGTATCCTTCTTCTGCGGTTTTTCCTAATTCGGGGTTTTGAAATTTCAAAAAAGGATAAAAAGCTACCAATTGTCCAATTGCTGGCATTTGTTTTTCAATTTTGTTTTTTATAATTATCGGTAGTAGAGAAGTTAGCATTTCTTCATCGGCATTTTCCAAATCTATTTGAGAAAGTGATTGTGCAGATTTTTCAGGATTTAGGGTAGCAATACCAATCAAAGATGCACTTTTCACTGCGTTGGAAACGGCATTTATTCCTTTTTCGAATATTGGGCTGTATTTTGGATTTTTTGTTTTGCCAAGTACAGTAATCGCTGCGGCTTGTACCAAAGTTTTTGGGTCATTTGTAGCGAGTTTTTCTACATCGGAAACTAGTGATTTCGCCATAGAAGGTTGGGAAAGGTCTATGGATTTCAATGCTAAAATTCTAGTCCTGAAAAATGAATCTTTCAATGCGGCGGAAAGTAGTTTTATAGCATCTTCGTCTTTGGTTTCCTGTTCGCTAACTTTTTGTACAGCATTGTATCTGCCATAGAAATCTTTTGTCCCTAGATATTGCAAAAGATATTGTTTGCTTGTTTTTTTGTCTTCAATATCAGCTAACAATACGCCATCTGGATTGATGGAGATTAGCTCTGGAGATTTTGTATTGCTGAACGAAAAAGAATTTTTGGATTTTGCATCGACCCAAACTTTTTGTCGTTGTGCTTTTCCATCTACAAATATATCTACCGTTAATGGAAATTCAAACGGTTGCTCTTGAGATTGGTCAATAACCAATGTTGTTTCTTTTTTTACAGGTTCGAAGGTGTAGCTGTATGAAATTTTCGGATTTCCACTACCGAAATACCATTGGTTGAAGAACCAGTTGAGGTCTTTCCCAGACACTTTTTCTAGTGACAATCTTAGTTGGTGTGCTTCTGCGTTATTGTATTCATAAGTTTTCAAGAAATCATTTAATCCATCAAAAAAAGCATCATCACCCAAATAATTTCTCAACATGTGCAATATTCCCCCTCCTTTTTGGTAGGTAACCAAATCGAAAACATCTTCTCTGGATTTGTAATCGAACCTTACCAAATCTTTTTTGAAATCTCTAGGGTTGTGTATATACATACCAACATCTTTCATCAAATGATAATCTGCTTGGTCTTTGCCGTATTTGTATTCGTTCCAAAGGTATTCGGAATAGTTTGCAAAAGACTCATTAACAGTGAGGTTACTCCAGCTTTCTGCTGTAATGAGGTCGCCAAACCAATGGTGGAATAATTCGTGAGCAATGGTGGATTCCCATTTATTTTCATCTATTAGCTGTCCGGGTTTTTGCTGTGCAGACGAACCGTGCAAGGTACATGTGGTATTTTCCATAGCACCGGAAACATAATCTTGTCCGGTAATTTGTGCATATTTGTTCCAAGGGAAATCGTATTTTAATTTTTTAGAGAAAAATTCCATCATTTCCGGGGTATTTCCAAAAATTTGTTTGGCATACGGTTCATATTCTT
>JAFDZJ010000186.1 GCA_018266965.1 Bacteroidota bacterium | reverse complement strand
TTGGATTTGTCCATTGGATAAAATTTGATGAATTTCTGTTGCAAAACAGGATCCGATGGAGAATATCTTATCAGATTTCTCAATTTTTATTTCTGAATTTCTTATTTCAACCTCTGTACGAAACTTCATTTCTTATTTTTTTGCATATAGTTTTTTTCCATTATAAATTGATAATACCAAATGGATTCTGAAATCGTCATAGGTTTTTACCTTATGCTAAATTATAATTTCATAGGGTAAAACCCTATGCTAAAATACAATTTCATAGGGTTTCACCCTATGCTAGGATATTTTACCACTTCGTGGTATTTTCAATACATTTATTCATTAATTCATAGGGTTTTACCTTATGCTATAATATAATTTCATAGGGTTTCACCCTATGCTAGAATATTTTACCACTTCGTGGTATTTTCTTCGCCCTCATCATAACCTCATCATTTCATAACCTCATAACCTCATAACTCCATAACTTCATAACCGCATAACCTCATCACTCCATACCTCCATCAAGAATCCCTTCTCAATAAGTAATTTGCTAACTCTACAAATGGTTTCTTTTTGTCTTCTGGGATATTTATTTTTTTCAGATAACCTGGTGCTATTTCATTATGTTTTTGGATGAGTTGTAGGACTTTTACATCTACTTTTGCTCTTCTAAAAATATTTTCTACTCCATAAATTTTATCGACATTATCAGTTTTTTTTGCGTACCAATAATCCAATTCTTTTAGTTCTTCCGGACTAGCATTTTCTTTTCCAATGAGATAGAGTATAGTTTTTTTGTTTTCGTAGATATCTCCGGCATGTTTTTTTCCGAACTGCTCTTGGTTTCCAAACACATCTAGAAAATCGTCCATCATTTGAAAAGCAATTCCCACATGCTTACCGTAGTTGAAAATAGCTTTGGCTTCCTCGGCACTTGCACCAGCAATCATAGCACCAATTTGAAATGAAGAAGCACTAAGAACTCCTGTTTTGTAGGTAATCATACGAATATAATCTTCATACGACACATTTTCTTGAGTTTCAAAATTTATATCATATTGTTGCCCTTCGCATAATAACAATCCGGTATGGGTAAATACTCTTACACAAGCTTTATAAAGTTCTGGTTCCAAATCTTCAAAAAATTTATAGGCTTTCAATAGCAATCCATCTCCGGAGAGTATCCCTGTATTCAATCCATAGACAGTATGTATTGTTGGAATGTTTCTTCTCAAAGGAGCTTCGTCCATAATATCATCATGGATGAGTGTGAAATTATGAAAATATTCTATTGCTAAAGCTGGTTTTACCGCCTTTTGCAAATTCCCACCAAACAAGTCTGTTGCCATCAATACCATTGCTGGTCTTAATCTTTTCCCTCCATGTCCTATGATGTAGTTCATCGGTTCATACAATTCGATAGGCTTGTCTTTAAAGGTATATTTATCTATTGCTTGGGTAATAATTTCTTGATACTGGTCTAAAAATTCCATGTTTATTTTTAATTTTCACAAAAGTACAATTTTACAACTATTTATATATCAAAAAACTTTGCTCTCTCGAACAAAGTTTAAAATAATTAACATGATATTTTTTAAAATTATTTAAAATAGGAAACTAATAAATAAGTTACCCCTGCTACCAATGCAGAAATAGGAATAGTAAGTATCCATGCCCAAAGTAGGTTGATGGTAACTCCCCATCTTACAGCGGAAATTCTTTTGGTAACTCCAACTCCAATGATAGAACCTGTAACGGTATGTGTAGTAGAAACAGGAATACCAAAATGGTCGGTTATGAACAATGTTAAAGCACCAGCAGTTTCTGCACTTACCCCTTCCAAAGGAGTAACTTTTGTAATTCTGGTTCCCATTGTTTTTATAATTTTCCATCCTCCAGACATTGTCCCTAGTCCTATGGCGACAAAAGAAACCAAGGGTACCCACAAATAATGGTCAGTAAAAAAATCAAATCTATCCGCAGAAGCTATACTAGTGTACATTGGATCTTGTATCATATTCACATGATAATAGATAACAGCAGCACCAATTATCCCCATTACTTTTTGGGCATCATTCAGACCGTGTCCTACGGAAAACAATGCAGAGGAAACCAATTGTAATTTTTTGAATTGCTTGTCTGCCTTGTGAGGGTTCGATTTTTTATAAATCTGTATAATGATAAGTGTGATGACAATAGATATAAGCATCCCAATAAATGGAGCTAAAAATATAAATAAGAAAATCGGGATTACTTTTGAAAATTTCACAATATCCTGATGAAAGAGTTGGGTAAAAGCCAATTTTATTTTCTCAAAAAATTCCAAATTAGGTTGAGCTAGGGTAATATTATGAAAATCCATATAAAATGCGTGCATAAGAGCAGCACCTATAAATCCACCGATAAGTGTGTGCGAGGAAGACGAAGGTATCCCAAACCACCAAGTTAGTAAATTCCAGGTTATGGCAGCGATAAGTCCGGAAAAAATAACTTCCAGAGTTATAAAATTCTCATTCACAGTTTTGGCTATTGTATTTCCAATTTTGAATCCTCCTGGAAGCAAGTAAGCAGCGAGGAAAAATGCAGCAAAATTCCAAACGGCTGCCCATAATACTGCCTGAAAAGGAGAAAGTACTTTGGTAGAAACAATAGTCGCTATGGAATTGGCAGCATCATGAAAACCATTGATGTAATCAAATATCAATGCCAAAACAATAATGACAATGAGCAAAATAGGTAAGTCCATCTGATATTTTATTTACGAATTAAGCGTATTTTATAATGATACCTTCCAATATATTGGCAACATCTTCTGCCTTATCCGTTACTTCTTCCAAATAGTTGAGTACCGATTGTACTTTAATAATCCTAATTGGGTCATTGGTTTCGAAAAGGTTCATCAATGCTTTGCTCAATACTTCGTCTGCAAGGTTTTCGTAAGAATTTATTTTGATGCACGACTCTTTTACTGCAGCAGGATTTTTGAAATCTTTAAGGTTTTCCAAAGCATTTTGTATTTCCAAACAAGCTTTATTTATCAACAAAGAAAAGTCTGCATAATCTTTGGTTTCTGGTGTTTTGTACAGATAGATGTATTTTGCAGAAGCATAAAGATAGTCAGCAATATCATCAAGCTTATTTGCCAGCGATGCAATATCTTCTCTATCAAAGGGAGTAATAAAATTCTGTCCCAATTCCACAAAAATATTATGGGTCAATTCATCATTTTTGTGTTCGAAGTCGCTAATTTTTTTAATGAAATTATCATTATTAAGGTCGAACTCTTGTATTCCATCATGAAAATACTTCGACATTTCTACTAGGTTTTCTCCTACTTGTTGAAAAAGTACAAAAAACACTTTGTCTTTTGGCTGGAAAGCTTTGAAAATATTACCAAGTCCCATTTTTATAGATTTTATAAATTATTATTTCTTTGCAAATATCCGAATTTACTCAACTGTATAATTTTATTTAATGTTAATTTTTATTAACATAGAAAAAATTAATCTGCCACAGGAACCGGGTGTGTTTCGTTGAACTTCAACCTATCAAAAGTAAAATTAAATGACAGGTACAAAAAATGAAGGTTTCTATTGCCGGTAGTAGCAAATTCTTTCTGAAACATATACCCAATATTGGTTCCGATATATGGATTGAATTGATACCCTGCTCCCACAAAGCTCCTGCTTCTTTTGAAGGTTGGCTCTTGTGGACCCACAAATATTTCCTCAAAAGCATTAATGAAATAGGCACCTGCTTCTATTTTTTCTTTATTCAGTGGCATAGTTGCAGCAAGTCTATAACGGAATCTTTCGGTATTGTCTTTAGCATCTTTCAGAGGAAAATAAAAAAATCTTTTTTCCGCTCTTAATCTATGGTCAATTTTTATTTTAGAAATAGTATGACTGAATGTGTACTGCAACCATAACCTCAATTCTTCTTGACTGAATTGATTGTTCTTGTAAGTCCCGTATCTACCAATTCCTACAAAAGCTTGGTTGTTTTTGTTGAAATTATAGCCCATTCCACCTTTTATTTCGTAGTAATCCGGTTTGGAAAACTTTTCTATTGCCCTTTCTTGCAACTCCAGGTATGCAGACCAGTTTTTGTCGTGTTTGTAGGTAAAGGAAATCATATTGAAATCCGAAACTTTCTCTTCAGTTTGTGCAAAAACAAAGTTTGAAAAACTCAATACAGCTACTATTACTAACCTCCAATTCATATTATCAAATATTTTTTTTGCAAAAATAAGTTCATCTTACTATTAGTATATTAATATAATGTTAAATGAAAACTAAATATACATTAACAAAAAAATCGTCGAGTAAACACTCAACGATTTTATCTTACGATTTCAATCTGGGTTGATGATTAAAAATATCGATTTACTTAACCTTAATCTTAACCTTAATCTTTATTCGCCACTTCCGCTCTCATGTCTTTTCCTTTGAATTTCATAGAAGGGAGGTTGTTTAGGATTTCTTGTTTGTAATTTTTATCGATTTCGAAAAAAGTGAATTTATCCAAAATTTCTATATCGCCAATATCGGCTCTTTTCTTGGATTTTGCAGTAGCTTTATTGATAATGTCTAGCATATCTACTTTTTTCAAGCTATCTCTTTTACCTAGGTTAAAGAAAAAGCGAGTCATATTTTCATTACTTTTTCTTTTTCTATCTCCACTTCTCCTATCTCTATCTCTACCACCATCTCTATCCCTGTCTCTACCTCTGTCCCTATCTCTACCTCTTTCTCTTCTACTACTTGGGTTATCACTATCTTTGGAAAGTCGCATTTCTTGGAGGTCATTTCTATCTTTGTAGAAAGTCGCCAAATCTTTGAGTTGGAATTGTAGCAATTGGTGGACTAGTTCTTCTTTGGAAAAAGCAGACAAATCCGGGATTAAATTATTATCAAATTCAAAAATATCATCATGCTCGGTAAATAATTTTTCAAAAACCCCTCCTACTTGTGCTTTGATAATTTCTTCACCTGTTGGTATTTTTTTCTCGGTAATTTCAATTTTGGTTTGAGCTTTTATTTGCTTTAGTTTTCTGGTTTCTTCTGGTTTCAGAAGAGCCATGGAAATCCCATCTTTACCAGCTCTACCTGTTCTACCACTTCGGTGTACAAAAACTTCCGGGTCATC
Organism: Bacteroidota bacterium; assembly: GCA_018266965.1. GTDB lineage: Bacteria > Bacteroidota > Bacteroidia > Flavobacteriales > Weeksellaceae > Amniculibacterium. The sequence continues at coordinate 10,955 of JAFDZJ010000186.1, read as the reverse complement.
TGGAAGTGAAAAATGGATAACATGAGTAAGGGAATCCACATCCAAACCTCTTGCAGCAACATCTGTCGCTACAAGTATTTCTATATTTTTCAGTCTGAATTTTTTCATTACAGTATCCCTTTGTGCTTGTGAAAGATCACCATGAAGAGCATCGGCAGCATAGGAATTTTGCATCAAAAAGTCAGCAACCTCTTGAGTTTCCATACGGGTTCTACAAAAGATAATGGAATATTGGTTGGGATTGGCATCCAATAACCTTTTCAGTGCTTCCTTTTTTTGTCTGTACCCGACTACATAAAATTCGTGGGCAATATTTTTCTTAACCGCATTGATGCTTCCCACAGAAATTTTGTGAGGATTGGTAAGGTAGTTTTTAGAAATTCTTTCTACCTCTTTGTTCATGGTAGCAGAAAAAAGAAAAGTTTGTTTTTCAGCAGGTGTTTCACTCAAGATAGTTTCCAAATCATCTTTGAAACCCATCGACAACATTTCATCTGCCTCATCCAATACCATCCAATGAATTTCTGAAAAGTCCAAGGCTTTCCTACCGATCAAATCGATTACCCTACCAGGAGTACCAACAATAATTTGTGGTTTTTCTCTCAGAGAGCGGATTTGTTCGGAGATGCTACTTCCACCATATACTGCTGTAGTTTTCAGGTGAGGAAGGTATTTTGTATAGTTTTTAATGTCTTTGGTAATTTGGAGGCAAAGTTCTCTTGTTGGGCAAAGCACTAATAACTGGATTTTGCGACTGCTGTCGTCTATCATATCCAGAATAGGAAGCGAAAATGCTGCTGTTTTGCCTGTTCCTGTTGCCGCAAGTGCGATTAGGTCGCGTGCATCCGAAAGGATGAAAGGAATAGTCTGTTTCTGGATTTCTGTCGGTTGTTCGTAACCGAGTTCGCCAATCGCCTTGAGCAAGTCAGGACTAAGATTGGATTCCGTAAATAAATTCATGTGAATGATCGTCTATAATTTGGGTGCAAAGATACACTTTTTTAAATTAACAATAAAAAGCAATATTTTTAGCAAAATAATAATTGGGAAATCGGATTAGGTAAATCCAATTAGTAAGTGTAGTTTCTTTTACAAATTTCAAAAAAATAATCTCAATATATTGGCAAACTAGGTTATTCCTCAATATAATCATCAACAAAATTAATATTTCTTATCAATCCTGCATATTTTGTGCGTTTCACTGGGGATTTCCTAAATATTTCGGAGAAAAGTTCTTGGGTTATTTCTCGCCATTCTTTTTTGGTATAAGATTTTAGGAAATTGTTGGCTCGAAATTTTTCTTGTTGATGCGGAATAGCAAATCTATTCCATGGACAAACATCTTGACAAATATCGCACCCAAAAATCCAGTCTTCCATTTTCCCTTGGAAATCATTTGGGATTTCATTTTTCAACTCAATGGTAAGGTAGGAAATACATTTGCTACCATCAATAACCTTATCCGAAACAATAGCATCGGTAGGACAAGCATCTATACATTTTCTACACGAACCACAATGGTCAGAAACGAGATGGTCTGTATCCAGCTCCAAATCACAAATTATTTCTGCCAAAAACTGAAAAGAACCCGTTTGTTTGGTTAGCAAAAGTGCATTTTTACCAATCCAACCCAATCCGGATTTTGCTGCCCAAGCTTTTTCCAAAACAGGTGCAGAGTCTGTAAAAATTCTAAAAGAAAATTCGCCTATTTCCTCCAGTAATTCTTGAGTCATTTCTCTTAAAATTTCTTTTATAACATCATGATAGTCTTGTCCATAAGCATATTTAGAGATTTTATAATTCTCGAATTTAGGCAATTCTTCTTCTGGAAAGTAATTGTAGGATAAAGAAATTACAGATTTTGCTCCCTCCACCAAAAGTTGAGGATTCAACCTTTTGTCAAAATGATTTTCGAGGTATTTCATTTCTCCTTGGAAATTATTGTTAAGGTAATTTTCCAACCGTTTTGCTTCGGATTCCAAAAATCCTGCTTGAGAAATACCACAAGACTGAAACCCAAATTTTTTGGCTTTCTCTTTTATAATTGAGGATTTTTTTTCTTTTGACAACATGAATATTCTGCAAAGATAAGGGTTTGATAAACATCAAAAATAATTGAACCTTTAGTATTGAAAAATAAGAACTAAAAAAATTACCTTTGTATCCTTGAATACAATAAATTAATTTAGAAAAATCATGAAAACATACGCCGCAATACCAGAAGAAAATGCAAGTTATGAAAACTCCAAAGTTACACTAGTTACCGTGCCTTATGACGGAACTTCTACTTGGGGAAAAGGAGCAGACAAAGGACCTGAACTTTTCCTAAACGCTTCCGAAAACATGGAACTTTACGATATTGAAACTGGAACAGAACCGTATCTAGAAGGAATTTTTTTAGCCGGAGAAGTTGCAGAGAACTCATCACCAGAAGCCATGACTGAAGCTGTGTATAATAAATCCAAAGAATTGATAGCAAAAAGCGACAAATTATTTACCTTATTCGGTGGAGAACACTCAGTTTCTATTGGTTCCATAAGAGCTTTGGGCGAAAAATATCCAGACCTTACTGTTTTACAATTAGATGCTCATACAGATTTGCGACCAGAATTTCATGGTTCCACTTCCAACCATGCTTGTGCAGTTTACGAAGCATCACAAAAACTAAATTTGGTACAAGTAGGAATACGCTCTTGTGATATAGAAGAAATGCAATTTGTACCAGAGGGACAATGTTTTTGGGCTCATGAAATCGCTAATAATGAAAACTGGATCAACGAAGTGTTGGAAAAAGTATCCGGTAATGTATATATTACAATAGACCTAGATGCTTTCGATCCTTCCATAGCCCCATCAACAGGAACTCCAGAACCAGGTGGACTACAATGGTATCCAACATTAGAATTATTAAGAAAAGTTTTTGAGAAATGCAATGTTGTAGCTTTTGATATTGTTGAATTAATGGATTCCGCATATAGCAAACCAACCGCTTTTTTGGCTGCAAAACTATATTATAAAATGTTGGCATACTATCATATCAATAGAAACTAAACCACGAAGGCAATTCCACTTTTATTAGTTGAAAATTAAATTACTGAATGACAATACACTTAGGATTTAAGTTTTTAATTTTCATTAAAACTAACAAAAAAAATTGTTTGCTTTCAAAAAAAATATATCTTTGCTATTAGTATTAACAAATAAATCAAATACAATTATGAAAAAAACAATCGCAATGGCTGCTGTGGCAATCGCTATTTCTTTTGGTTCTATTTCTTGTAAGAAAAAAATCTCTGATGCAGACCTTTCTACGGCTGCTACAACTGCAATTTCTGCTTATGCTGGTACTTCTGTAGAAGTAAAAGAAGGTGTAGCACACCTAAGTGGAGAGTTTGCTTCCGATGCAGACAAACAAGCTGCTGTAGATGCTTTGAAAAAAGTAGCAGGAGTAAAAGATGTTATGGATATGGCAACTGTAAAAGCTGCTGAAGTAGTACAAACCGTTGCTGCTGTAGATCCTGCGGTACAGAAAAAAGTTACTGATGCTTTGAAAGATTTCCCTACCGTGAAAGTAGAAGTAGTAAACGGAGAACTAACCCTTACAGGAAATGTATCTTCTACACAAGCTAGAAAAATCAAAGAATCTGTTGATGCTTTGAAAGTAGGAAAAGTTAATTTTAATTACACTGTAAAATAATTTAGACATGAGTTTACAAGACAAATATGCAAGTGTAGTTTCCGCTGCTCAATCAGCAGGAATTTCTGGATTACAAGTTCAGGAACAAGATGGTATTTTATATATCTCTGGAAGTGCTGCCAATACAGCTTCCAAAGATGCAGTTTGGAATGCACTTGGAGCAATAGATGCTTCATACTCCGCTTCGGATATCAATATCGATGTACAAGTTACCGGATTGGCTGCTGGTGCTAACCTTACAGTTATCACAGACTCATCCAATCTTAATATTCGTCAGGAACCATCAACAGAAGGTGCAGTGGTAGGAAAAGCTGCTCATGGTGGTAGTGTTACTTTGGTAGAACAAACCAATGACGAATGGTGGAAAGTAAAAAATGCTGATGGTGTAGAAGGATATGCCTATGCTAGGTATCTACAAGCGTAGTTACTTTTTCCTATAAAAATATAAGACGCTCATTTTTTTAATGAGCGTCTTTGTTTTTCAAATACATTGCATCTATTTTCAAAAAAAAAGTATCAAGAATAATTCTCGATACTTTCTATACTATATTTATTGACAATTAATTTAGTTTTGCAATAGAAGTTTCAATTTTTTCTAATGCCAAATCCAACTCTTCTTTTTTCACATTCAGGTGAGGACGGAAACGGATAGATTGATCACCACAACTAAGGATGATAAGTCCATCTTGGTAAAGTAAATCTCTCAATTTATCCCTCATTTCTCCAGAAGGCAAATCAACAGCACACATCAATCCTCTACCTCTTGCCGAAGACAGAACGGTAGGATATTTTTCACAAAGATTTTCCAATTTTTCTAATAAATATTTTCCTAATACCGCTGAATTTTCGACAAGATTTTCTTTTTCTATAACTTCCAAAATCAATTGAAATCTACAAAAATCGATAAAATCTCCTCCAAAGGTAGAATTAATCCTAGAGCTTTCCACAAACACATTTTTTTCTACTTCGTCAAATTTTTCTTTATTGGCAAGTATTCCACAAACCTGTGTTTTTTTACCAAAAGAAATTACATCTGGGATTACCGAAAAATGTTGGAATCCCCACATTTTACCTGTCATTCCGATTCCGGTTTGTACTTCATCAAAAATTAATAATACTTCATTATCATCACATAATTTTCTGAGTTCAACAAAAAATTCATCACGGAAATGATTGTCTCCACCCTCTGCTTGTATAGGTTCTATAATGATGCAGGCAACCCTATCCGGATGGGTAACAATAGCTTCTTCTATATGTAATAGAGCTAATCTTTCCTGCTTCATTGTTTCCTCTAAATTTTGTTCGGTAATCGGGAAATGAAGTTTTGGGTTAATAATTCTTGGCCAGTCAAATTTTGGAAAATATTGATATTTTCTAGGATCCGAAGTATTGGTAAGACTAAGAGTATAACCACTTCGTCCATGAAAAGCTTGTTTGAAATGGATACAAATATCCCCTTCATGGTGTAATCCTTTGGCAAAGTTTTTTCTAGTTTTCCAATCGAAACATGCTTTCATCGCATTTTCAACAGCCAAGGTACCACCAGCAATGAAGAAAGCATATTGCAACTCTTTAGGAATTGCAACTCTCTCAAAAACTTCCATAAAATGAGCATACTCATCGGAATATACATCAGCAAGTGTTGGCTTATTAATAGCCATTTTGCCTAACCATTCTGTTTTTGCCACTACAAAAGGGTGATTGTAACCGATTGCAGTTGAGGCAAACATAGAAAACATATCAAGATATTCTTTACCCGATATTTTGTCATGTATCCACGATCCGTGAGATTTTTCCAAATCCATGACAAAATCAAAACCATCTGCTAACAAATGTCTGGATAATATTTTTTTAACATCATTAGATGCTATGGGTTGTTCTGCAATTGCATTATTCATATTATTATTTTTTTTATTATTATAAGTCAAATTTTATTCCTTGTGCCAAAGGCAATTTGGTAGTATAGTTGATGGTATTAGTTTGTCTTCTCATATAATATTTCCAAACATCCGAGCCAGACTCTCTCCCTCCGCCAGTTTCTTTTTCGCCTCCAAACGCACCTCCAATTTCAGCTCCGGAAGTTCCGATATTCACATTGGCAATTCCGCAGTCGGAACCTGCATGAGAAAGAAATTGTTCCGCTTGTAGCAAATTGCTGGTCATAATAGCAGAACTCAATCCTTGTGGAACTGCATTTTGCAATTCTATCGCTTGATCCAATGTGGTATATTTTATAAGATAAAGTATAGGAGCAAATGTTTCGTGTTGTACTACCTCGAAATGGTTTTCTACTTCTGCAATACAAGGTTTCACATAACACCCGGACGAGTATTCTTTTCCTTCCAACACACCTCCTTCTACTATGAATTTACCACCTTCGGATTTGCATTTTTCTATGGAGTCCAAATATTGATTTACAGCCAATTGGTCAATTAATGGACCTACATGATTGTTTTCGTCCAATGGATTTCCAATTTTAATTTGTCCATAAGCTTTTACCAATCTATTTTTCACTTCTTCATATACAGATTCGTGGATAATTAACCTTCTTGTAGTGGTGCATCTTTGTCCAGCAGTACCAACAGCACCAAAAACCGCACCTATGATAGACATATCCAAATCTGCATTTTCGGTAATGATAATAGCATTATTCCCTCCCAATTCCAAAATAGATTTTCCAAATCTTTCAGCTACTTTTGCGGAAACCATTCTTCCAACTCTTGTGGAACCTGTAAAAGAAACCAAAGGTACATTTTTATCTTCCACTAATATTTCTCCAATTGTATGATTTCCTACAATCATAGAAGAAATACCTTCTGGCATATTATTTTCTTGTAAGACTTGGTTGATGATATTTTGACAAGCGATTGCACACAAACCAACTTTTTCCGATGGTTTCCAAACGGTAACATTACCGCATATCCAAGCCAAAGCAGTATTCCACGACCAAACTGCCACTGGAAAATTAAAAGCAGAAATTACCCCAACTATTCCTAGTGGGTGGTATTGCTCGTACATACGGTGTCCAGGTCTTTCGGAGTGCATAGTATAACCGTGCAATTGCCTAGAAAGTCCAACTGCAAAATCACAAATATCTATCATTTCCTGCACTTCTCCATAACCTTCCTGCAAGGATTTTCCCATTTCATAGGAAACTAATTTTCCTAAATCCTCTTTATATTCTCTTAATTTTTGTCCAAATTGTCTTACCAACTCTCCTCTTTTAGGAGCAGGAATTGTACGAAATTCTTGAAATGCTTTTTTTGCTTTTTCTATAATAGCCTTATAATCTTCAACAGAGCCACATTGGATAGTAGCAATTAATTGTCCATCTGTTGGTGAGTAGGACTCAATAATTTCTCCATTAGCAAAATAATTTTTACCTACAGAAACTCCTAAATTTTGTTTGGAAATTCCTAAATTCTGTAATGCTTTTTCGATGCCGAAATCTTGTGTTGTATTTGTCATTTTTTGTTTAATTCATAAGTGCATAAAGATAGAAATTATTCATATAATAGCAAAATGAAAACACTTTGGGCTTTGACAAATGTTTGTAAGGGATATTCATCATAAAATGATTACCTTTGAAAATTCAAAAAACTTACTTTTTCTTATGGAAATAGACCAAGAAAATTCTTCTAAATTAAAAAAATGGCTTCAAAGAGTTGGTTGGATTGGCGTTGCATTTTTCACACTGAAAGGATTGGTTTGGCTTGTCGTTTTTTATTATGGAGCGGAGAGTTTGAAGGGTTGCATTGGAAATTAAAAAACCGTTAGATAAAAAATCCAACGGTTGATAATTATTCAGAAAAATTATATCAAAGCCATTTATTTATTAGCCTAAATTTATTGATACAAACCTATGTGATAGTTATTTAAAATAATTAAATTTAACTATTACGAATATCCAAACGGTATTATTTTCCTTTTTGTGGAGGATAGTTTTTCATAATTTCAGCTACTATCTCTGGTATTTGTCTTTGTTTGGATTTTGGAGAATCAACAGAAATACCACTTCCTACACCTTGCCAAATTAATTTTTGATTTTGAGCATCAACCAAATCTATTATCAACGCTCCCTCGTTGTAGGTATTAGTCCAAGTACGGTTCATACCAACTCCCCAACCAAAAGGTCCACCCCAACCACGCATACCAAATCCACCATTGACATTTACATCTTTTACTTGTTTGTGATTGGCTTTTACATTCACAATTAAATCTGGCGTGTCAGAAACAACCAAACCTTTGGATTGCAATTGTTTGGAAAGTTCATTCAACACTCTATCTTTGTCAATATCGTTCAATTGCAAATCATTTATTCTTAATTTGTAAGATTTGTATTGAGAAAAATTAGCAGTATCTGCATAATCTGTTTTTACATTGAAAGGTGCACAAGATACCAATCCTAATGTTACTGATGCTAAAAGCATGATAAGATATTTTTTCATTGTCTATTTTTTTAAGGGTTCTCTATTATTTTTTTTAAAAGAGTCTGTTTTTTTATCATAACCATAAGGACAATGTTTGCATCCACTTTTGCAACAGTACCCTCTTTTCAGATGATACTTTTCAGTAAATACTTTGTATCCCTGTTCGTTGTAATAAAAATCCTCTTTTTCTATGATGTCTATTTTTGCCATAAGTTAAAAGTTCAAGAAAACTTTATTAATTTTGTACTATGATAATAGTGTGCCAAAAGTTACTCAAAAATACAAAAATTAATGGTATTGCCTTATTTCCAATTATTCTTTTAAAGAAAAAAGAATATTTGAAGGACAAAACAATGGTCAATCACGAGAAAATACACCTAAGACAACAAATGGAACTGTTGATTGTTTTTTTCTACTTTTGGTATGTGATTGAGTATTACTATTGGTGGTTTCGACTGAAAAACAGATACTTGGCATACAAGAGAATTTCTTTTGAGAGAGAAGCTTATCAACACGAAAGCGATTTGGATTACTTGAAAAACAAAAAGCTATGGAGTTTTTGGAAATATGTTTAACCAAGAGAATTTATCGACACCCATGACTCTATCAATACCAAACATACCGATTGTAGAAATTCCTTTGCAAGAAGGAATAAAACTTTTCATAAAAAGAGAAGATTTGGTACACCCAACTATTTCAGGAAACAAATATTGGAAACTATTTTACAACATAAAACATTATCAGTCTTTGCACAAGGAAAATCCATTACTCATCACTTTTGGAGGCGCATATTCCAATCACATTGCAGCAACTGCTTCATTGGGTTATGAGGAAAAAATCCCCACCATTGGAATCATACGAGGCGAAGAATTAAAAGACAAATGGCACGAAAATCCCACCTTAGTTTGGGCAAAAAATAAAGGAATGGAATTGAGATTTGTAACCAGAAACGCTTACAAAGACAAAGAAAAAATATCCAATCAACTAGAAAACGAGTTTCAAAACGCTCTGATAATCCCTGAAGGAGGTACCAACTCTTTGGCAGTGAAAGGCATACAATATATGTTGAATGACGAAACAAAAAATTTTGATTACCTTTGTACCGCAGTTGGTACCGGTGGAACAATTGCGGGAATAAGAAAATATGCAGAAAAAAATCAAAAAGTCATAGGCTTCAAGGCTGTTGAAGACCCTTTTTTGAAAGAAAATATTATACAGCTTTCTGGCAATAATGATTTTGAATTAATAGATGCACATTTGGGGAGATATGGTATAATAAATGAAGATTTGGTTCGTTTTATAAATGATTTTTATACCAAATACAAGATACCATTGGACCCAATATACACAGGGAAAATGATGAAAAAAATATTTGAATTGATTGCAACAGGATATTTTCCTAAAAACTCCAAAATCCTAGCCTTTCATACGGGAGGATTACAAGGGATAAAAGGAGCAAATGAAATGTTGAAAAAACAAAACAAATTGACAATAAATTTTTAAAAAAATGAAAAAACTTTTAGCAATAACAAGCTTTTTTATACTCTCCAAACACCAAGCACAAACTTGGAAAACCGAAGATCAATACATCCAAAATTTTGCTTCATTGGCAGTAGAAGAAATGGAAAAATATCATATACCAGCTTCTATAACCCTAGCACAAGGTTTGCTAGAAACAGGCGGTGGACAAAGTAGATTGGCACAATTGGGCAATAATCACTTTGGAATAAAATGCAAGGAAACTTGGACTGGAAAATCCATGAAACATACCGACGATGCACCTAACGAATGTTTCCGAGTATATGACAACCCAAAAGAATCTTATGAAGATCATTCCAAATTTTTGGTGGAAAGAAAGCATTATGCAGGATTGTTCAACCTTGATCCAAAAGACTATAGAGCTTGGGCTTTTGGACTGAAAAAAGCAGGATACGCTACCAATCCAAAATACGCCTATATTCTATTGTCCAAAATAGAAAAATACAAATTGTACGAGTTTGACAATGCTAATTCCAAAGAGGTAGTTTTAACTATATTAAAATTGTATCCCGAACTACAAAATGATAGTAGTTTCATGGCTAAATTGGAAACAAAAAAGGAAAAACAAGTAAGAAATATTCCTTCTTCGATGACTGCTGTTGCGGAAAAACCTCAATTTGTAGAAGTAAAATCCAAACTAACAGCTCTCAACGAAATGCTTGTGAAAAATCATCCAAATGGAGGATTGAAGTTTGTAATTGCTCCAGAAGATACTACCATCCGATTTATTGCTAATAAATTTGGGATTTCCGAAGGAAAAATAATGAAGTGGAATGAAACAACCAACCAAGAGGTAAAAAAGAATGCTATTGTATTTCTAGAACCCAAAAACTCTGATGCAGTTGTAGAAACCTATACAGTTGTAAATGGCGATGACATGTATGCTATTGCACAAAAATTTGCTATAAAATTAGACAAATTATACGCCAAAAACAGAATGAATTACGGCGAAGAACCAAAACAAGGCGATATCATCTATCTACAATCCAAAAAACCTAGAAGCTAATTTTGGTCATATTTTAAAAAAAATCCAACCTAGTAAATAATTAGGTTGGATTTTTTATTTATAAATCGGTTGATTTTTTCCCGTTTTATCTGAATGACTTAGCTGCACATCCCTCTGCTCAAAACTCGTTTCCACTTCCAACTCCAAAGGATTCTCACAATTATCCGGATTTGTTTCCGGGAAAATTGGTAATGGTTTATCCACTGGCAATCCTGTAGATTTGTCTTGCAAAATCGTTAAGGTAGTTGGCATTCTGGTAATCCAATATTTTCCTTGTGGCTCT
>JAFDZJ010000185.1 GCA_018266965.1 Bacteroidota bacterium | reverse complement strand
ATTCAATCTCATATCCTTTTGGAAATTGTATTTTTTCTAATACTTTGTAATCTGCACCAAGTCCACTTACTAGGTATATTTTCATAATAATTTATCCTGAATTTTACTCGTGTTAATATAGATATTATTTTTTTAGAATACCCTATTAATTTGCAATTTCTTTTACAGTACCCGTCCTGTTGAGTACTCCCCAGTTTTGTAATTCTCCTTTTATAGCTTTTTGAAAGGATTTCAGTAATATATAATACATCAATTGTCTATACACTAGCCTTTGTGGAATCATCCAAATAAGTTTGGAGAATTTTTCTTTTTCAAATGCAAAAGCCAATGCTGCTCCTGCAATATCTACTATGGAAAAAATGAGATAATAGACAATAATATGGATAGGATCGGCGACTATAATCCCAAGTCCAGACAATATCAAACTCACTACAAGTAGCAAATCTGCCAAAGGAGCAAGAAATGGCAATAAAATTTGATACAACAAAATATTGGGTAGAGCTACCTTGCCAAAATTTTTATATTGTTTGCGAAACAAAGCATCTTTGTGTTTCCAAAAACATTGCAATACTCCGAAACTCCATCTTAGTCTTTGTTTTAAGAATTGTTTTAGCGTTTCTGGTGCTTCTGTATATGATATTGCATTGTTGCAGTTTTCTATAATATAACCAGCTTTGTGTAACCTCATTGTAAGGTCGCAATCTTCTGCTAGGGTATCTGTTGTAAAACCTCCTACTTCCAAAATTGCTTTTCTTTTGAATGCACCTATAGCACCAGGGACAACAGTAATACAGTTGAGTAGATTGAAGGCTCTACGATCAAAATTTTGTGAGGTTATGTATTCTATGCTTTGCCATTTGGTTATCATATTCACTTCGTTGCCCACTTTTACATTTCCGGCAACTGCTCCTATTTCCTCAAATTTGTTTTGTAGATAAAAAGATTCTATCAATTGGCTTACCGCATTATTTTTCAATTGGGTATCTGCATCTATACAAACTACAATTTCTGCCGTGCTTTTTTCTATTCCAAAATTGAGTGCAGAGGCTTTTCCTCCGTTTGGTTTGGAAAATAATTGTACTTGTGGATTGTTTTCAAATGCTTTTTTTACAACAGAAATCGTATTGTCTTTACTACCATCATCAACAAAGATAATATCGAAATAGGGATAGTCTTGTTGTAGCAGAGATTGTATGGTCCTGATCGAATTTACCTCTTCATTGTATGCTGGTACTATAATGCTTACGCTGTTTTTAAATTCTTTTTTCTGAAAGTTTTGTTTTAATTTTTTTTCTCTTTTGGTTTCTATCCAAGCCAAAATTGCCATGAAAATCATTCTTGAAATTGAAAGAAATATCCCTACCATAAAAAGTACATAGACCAATTGCCCCAACCAATAACTGATAGCAACGAAATAAAAATTCAATTTGTTTTTCCAACCTCTATGTACCGGAGGCATAAGGTCTGTTTCGGGTACATTCATCAAATCGGAGATTGTTGTGAATTTGCAACCTTTTTGTTTGAAATATTTTATTATTCTTGGTAGAGCATCAACTGTTGGTTGTCGGCTTTCGCCACCGGAATCATGTAGCAATATTATACTGGCATTGGTTTGGTTGGCAAATCGAATAGTTCTGTTCACAATAGAGTCAGCATTCATATTGGCGTCCCAGTCGTTGGGGTCGATGCTTTCCCCGATAGTTATATAATTTAGTTTTTTGCTTCTTGCCAAAGGTTCCAATTCTTCAAAAGTTTGTGGTTCGGAGTCGGCATTATAAGGAGCTCTGAATAAGATAGTGGATTTCCCGGTGATACATTCTATGAGTGATCTTGTTGTTTTTAGTTCCAAAGATGCTCTCTCTGGCGACATCAAAGCCAAGTTGCCATGGGTAAAAGTATGGTTGCCAATTTCAAACCCATTTCTGTTAATCCTTTGTACAATTGGTATGTTGGCTTCTGCATTTTCGCCTACCAAAAAGAAACTTGCGGGTACTTTTTCTTTTTCTAAAATATCCAAGATTTTTGGAGTGTATTCTGCACTTGGTCCATCATCAAAAGTGAGTACAATTTTGTGTCCGGGACCTATTGGAGTACTGTCCTCTCCAAATCTTTCATATAAAAAACCAGAAGGTAATTTGGTGTAATTTTCTTCTGAAATTATATTTTCATTTTTTTCAATTTCTATTTTGGCTTTCCCATTTTGGGGAGAACTTATGATGTTGATGATTTCTCCGGTACCTATTGCTGTTGGTTTGGCATCGAAATTTATAGGAATATTTTGTAACCAATCATAGTTGAATGGTTTTTGTGCAAGTGCATTTGTGCTAAGGTCTCTTGCGTAAAAATTCCAAATCCTAGGATCTTCACTTCCCAATCTCCACATTGCAGTACCCGCATTTCGGTAGTCATCTGAAAATCTCAGAATATTGAACATAGTTGCGGCATCTGTAAACCAAATTGTATTTTCACTAGGAGGTTCGTAATCACTACCTTTGAAATGGTAGCTGTAATGTAAGTTGTAAGAATCATCATCGAAATCTATTGATGATTTCGATATTTTGGCTTGGTCTATAGCTTGGCTGTAAGATATGTCTTCAATCCTTTTTCCATCGGAATCTTTTATCCACTTTCTACCATAAGCACCCAATCCGAGGATGATTTTTTCTGAAGGTATTTTTTGGGCTAAAATATCCATTTGCTTTTCTATCCATTTTTGAGAACTAATAGGACCTGCTGCGGAAGTATCATTGTATTGGTCATAAGCCATCAAAATAAAATAATCCACAGAATTTTGTAGTTTTTTTACATCGTAATCGTTATTGTCTGCCATTATATCCATGGAAACAACTAGATTGTTTTTTTTGAATTCGTTGTAAAGTTTGGTTTGGAAACGGGTAAGATATTCATCGGAACTTTCGGAAATTTCCTCGAAATCGATATTTATTCCTTGTAAATTATTTTTTTTGATGATAGTAATTATGTCTGATATTAATTGGTTTTGAATGTTTTCATCATGTAAAACTTTCCCTAGCAATTTCCCGGAAAAGTTTCCTTGTCCGCCAGGTTTGGAGATGAAATTATTAAGGATAGGTTGTATGCTGATGCCAAAATGTTTCATAACAGACAATGCTTTTGGGTCTATCCTAGAATCCAATCTATAAGTGGTTGGGTTGATGAAAAACCATTCTGGATAGATGGTGTTCAGCTTGTCGCCGTTGTGTTGCAAATCGATAAGCGATAGTGGTGACCAAGGTGTGTAAAAAGCAGCTCGAATTAGTTTTGTATTGGTATGACTGGGGTTGGAGTTGTCTTTTTTTATTCTTTCCTTCAAAAACTCTTTGAAACCTTTGTATTTTTTATTGAGTTTGGTTTCCAAAGTAAAAGGGTTGCTAGGGTCTAATTTGGATTTGTAGGAGTTTTCAATGGTTTTCAAAGCGGGTAAAGATGGATTTCTCCCTTTGGCAATAGTTATTGCTACAATTATTCCGATGATTAATATAATGATACCAATAACCCTAATGCTCCACTTGGTCCAAGTGTATCTTTTTGCATTCTCGGTTTGGAAAATTTGGGATTTTTCTGTTGGCATGGTAATTTAGTTTTTTAAGAAAAATTTACAAGCATAATTTTTGCCAAAAAACAATTTAAAAATTAAAATAATATTAAAGTTAAACGACTGTTCTATGTTAAAAGTAAAAAAAATCCTAAAAAAAAATTTTAGGATTTTTTTGTTAAAAGTAGTTGTCCCGTTTTATTGAAAGTTGAGGGGGTATTTTACATTTTGATACCCGTCCAAATCTGCTTTTAGTGAGCCTACTGCTAGTTCTGCTTTTATAGCAACTGGGATATGGTTGCCATCATTAGTAACCCAAAGTGTAACGCCTTCTTTTGCTTTGAAAACTCTACCACTTATTACAGAAGGTATTATTTTCAGACAACTTATCGAGCCAAATTTTGTTTTTACATTTTCTATACCTGCAACTTTTAGTTGGAAAGGAAAAAGTTCGTCATCAATCCACACATTCAATTGGAATTGTTTGCCTACTTTTATTTCTCCAACATCAAAACTTCTTAGGAAATAAAATGCAGAAAGCATATCTTGTATTCCTTTTACCGATTTCAAAGTCTTGGGTGGATTGCTTGGTTTTTCTTTATCAGCAATAGTTAGTGTAAGGCTGTCATGGTTGAAGCTGGTTTCCAAATGTTGGGTGTATTTTCCTTCTTTTACATTTCTGATATAGTAACTTGGCAAACCTGTTTCATAATTCATATAGCTTTCATAGACATCATTCACAGGGAAAAATGTTTTTACAAGTCCGGTGCTTTTTCCAACACCTTTTACATGAAAGTGAGGGTTACCACGAAATGTAGTTTTGTTGGTGGTAAGTGTGGCAGTACCAGCATTCAGAAAACCATAATGGATACGGTAGTTGAGGACTTCGCCAGATTGTATATTGTCTAATTTTTGTGCAAAAATTGCAACAAAGAAAAGTGAGCCGAATAAACTAAAAATCTTTTTCATAGAGTTTGTTTTACAAATATATTGCCAAAAATAACAAATTAGTTTTTTTTAGACTTTTTGATTTTGTTTTTGGGTTTATATTTTCAGGATAAGTTTTGTTGTAATTTGGTCGGGCAATAAGTTTTTCATATTTTCGTTGATATTTTGTAAATAATTTTTAAGACAAATAATTTTGCAAACACAACATTAAATATTAACAATATCTAGATGTCAATGAACACAAAAAAGATGCTATTATCTTCTGCGGTTTTTCTTTATACCCTAGGAAATGCTCAACAATCCGCATACTTTCAAAATACTGAAGAATATCAGTGGGATTTATCGGAAAATCTATATGCTACCAAAGTATTCAATGCTGCACAATACAACTATACCCAGCAATATTTTTACAACCAAACTTTGTCGGAGTCCAAAAAAGAGGCAGCTTATTTTTATGATACCATAATTGGTGTTTTGATGCAAAAAAAATATGGCGAAAAAGGATTGGAATCGTTTATGAAAGACTATCCACAATCCGCCTATTTTGCTCAGGCTTACCTTCCTTTGGCAGATTATTATTTGGGGAAAAGAGATTTTGCGAAAGCATTAGAATCGTTGAAAAAAGTTAATCAATATCAACTTTCCAAAGAAGAAAATACCCAATATATTTTGAAACTTGGATATGCACAATTCATGACCGGAAATACAAAAAGTGCAATTCATACTTTGGAAGATGCTTATACTGCGGTCAATGAAAGTGAAAAAGGTTCTGTTGCCTATATGCTAGGACATTTGTACTACGCCAAACAAGACAATAGTAAAGCTTTCAAATATTTTGACAGCATCAAAAATGATCCGAAATACTCTCAATTGGTACAACCTTATTATGTACAATTATACTACAACCAAAAGGATTATGATAAGGCAATTTCCGAAGGACAGTCATTACTCAACAAAAATGTGTCGGATAGTTACAAACAAGAAGTACATAAGATAATAGGGGAGAGTTATTTCATGAAAAATGATTACTCATCGGCTTATCCTCATCTGAAAGAATATATCCAAGGTCAGCAAAATCCTAGCGAAAGTGATTTGTACGAAATGGGATTTGTTGCAGCACAGCTAGGGAAATATGATGAAGCGGTTTCTTACTACAACCAATTGCTCAATTCTAAATCTGCAATGGCACAAAATGCTTATTATCAACTTGGAAATGCCTATTTGCAAACCAAGAAAAAACAAGAAGCTCTCTCTGCATTCCGTTCGGCTTATGAAATGTCTTATGACCCAATTGTACAACAATATGCACACGAACAATATGCCAAATTGAGCTATGAAATAGGTAATCCTTTTGAAAGTGCACCAGGTGTTATCCAAAAATATATTGCCAAATATCCAAAATCGGAAAAAACCGAAGACCTTAGAAAATTATTGGTGAAATCTTATCTGTATTCTGGAAATTATAAAGAAACACTAGATGCAATTGATAAACTCCCACAACAGAGTGCCGAAACCAATAAAATAAATCAAGAAGTATCTTTCCTGTTAGGGACGGAAGAATTTAACAAAGGAAATTTCAACGATGCCGAAAATTATTTTAAAAGAAGTTTGGCGTTCAGTATCAACCAGGATTATTATTACAGAACACTTTATTGGCTAGGACAAACATATTATCAAAAAGGAAATTATGCCGATGCAATCGACAATTACAAAAAACTAGAAAACCAATCTTTTGAAGAAAAACAACAACTGAACTACGATTTGGGTTATGCTTACTTCAAATCCAAAGATTTTGAAAATGCTAAAAAATATTTTGAAGCCTACCTGAAAGCTCCAAAAACTGATTATAAAAATGATGCGGAACTAAGATTGGCAGACTCTTACTATGCTCTGAACCAACTAGACGATGCTATTAATATCTACGACAAAGCAGAAAATCTTGATGATTATACACTGTACCAAAAAGCTTTGGCTCTCGGTTTCAAAGGGGATTTTTCATCGAAAATAAATCAATTGAAATCATTGATTTCCAAATTTCCAAAGTCCGATTTTGTTGATGATGCTTGGTATGAAATTGGAACTGCTTATGCTGCCCAAAATGATTATAAGACTTCTAATGATTATTTTGCAAAAGTAATTTCACAGAGCGATGACAAAAATTTGATTGCTAATGCCAAAATATACAAAGCACAAAATATGTTGGAACTAAATGATACAACTAATGCGTTGCAGGAGTTCCAAAAGCTCGGCGTGGAGTACAAAAATACCGCTTATGCTGAAAAAATAGTACAAGCTGCCCAACCTGCATTTGCTAAAAATGGAGATACAACAGGTTATGAAAATTTTGCCAATAGCTTGGGTGTCAAATTGAAATCCTCCGAAATTGATGAACTCAACCTTGGTGCTGCTAAAAATTATTTCTCCAAAAAAGACTATTCCAAAGCCATTCCGCTTTATGAAAAATACCTGAAACAAAACCCAACAGGCGAAGGTCTTTACCAAGCTCAATATGAATTGGGGGAAAGTCTTTACCAAACCCAAAATACTGCAAAAGCTCTTTTGGTATTACAAAGTGTGGCAACAGTGGAAAATGATTACAAGGAAGATGCTCTCACAAGAATGGCACAAATATATCTTTCGCAAAATAATACGGTAGAAGCAGAAAAAACATTGCGTTCTTTGGAAACTACTTCTAATAGTAGTATCAAGAATTTTTCACAATTGGAATTAATGAAAATCTATGCTCACCAAAACAATTTCGACAAAGCTGAAAAATACGCAGATTTAGTCCTAGCCAATTCCAAAAATACCCAAGCGGTGCAAGAGTCTGCAAAAGCAATAAAAGCAAGAGTTGCAATGGACAAAGGAAAAGACAAAGATGCAAAAGCATTGTTTGCTACTTTGGAAAAATCTAGTAATTCCGAAGTTGCAGCAGAAGCAATGTATGCAAAAGCCTACTACCAAAACAAAGCAAAAAGCTATAAAGCATCCAATGAAACCATCTTCAAACTTGCTAATAATTACGCTTCCGAAGAATATTGGGGTGCAAAATCATTACTGTTGATGGCACAAAATTATATTGGGCTGAAAGACAATTATCAAGCTAGTTATACTTGCGACCAAATTATTAATAACTACAAAGATTTGCCAGAAATAGTTAGTGAAGCACAATCCATAAAAAAAGCAATAAAATAATTCGTTTTATAAAATTTATAGCATAATGAATACCCAAAATATCAATCATTTATCATATTTCAAAACATCAAGAAAAATAGGAATAAGAGTTTTTTCTCTACTATTTCTTGGTGTATCTTTCTTTGCAAATGCACAAATAAAAGAAGAAAAACTTATCTTAAACAGAAAAAGAGAACCGGAAGTAAAAAAAATTGAAAAGAAAAAATCTTCTGTTGCAACAGTGAAAAACTATCCGCCACAATCCAAAAAAATAGAAGATTCATTGAACCTGAAATACCAAATAAAAGATGTGGCTGCGGTTTCGGATTTCAAAACTTCAACGATAGAGAGAACGGATATTTCTCCAAAATTCAACACAGAAAATTATAGAAATTTCGTGAGATTCGGAATGGGAAATTTTGGCAAAATATTAGGCGATGCCAATATTTCTACTCAGTTAGAAAATAATTTTGAAGCCGGTGCAGATGTACATTATCTTTCGACTACCGGATTGAAAAACCTATACGATTGGGATTCCAATTCCTCGAAAGCCAATATTGCCGCCTACCTCAATCATTATGGCGACAAAGCCAGACTGAATGTAACAGTGGAATATGATTTGGACAATTACAATTATTATGGGATTTACGCTTTCCCAACTATTGGTACAACTGATTTGCAACAAAAGGTAAACCAATTTGGGGTAAGAGGTTACTATGAATTGTATGATGATTCTACTTTTAGAGATTTTAATCTGAAAACAGGTTTTTTATCCGACCATTTTGGAGGTAGAGAAACGGTAATAGGTGCAGGATTTAATCTTTCCAAAGCCGAAACAAAAATATATGATGAGGTAAATCTTACCTTTGATTTTGGTCTAAATTCTATGGGGCAAGATTCCAGATTTGATTTGCTCAACAAAAACATCAATCAAAACTCGATGATGGATATGGTTCCTCAATTTTCGTTCAATTATCAAAAAGCTTCCCTAGCAATTAGTTCTCATTTTTCTCTGTTGAATACGAAAAACGAGTCCACAATTTTTCCGGCAGAAGCACAAAAAAATAGATTCCACTGGTTTCCAAAAGCTGAATTTTTATATAATGCTCAAGATGCTTTCAAATTTTATGCAGGTGTTGATGGTGGTATAAAAATAAATTCGTACACGGAAATGCTGAAAGAAAATCCTTTCTTGGTTTCCGATCAAGTAATAGTCCCAACCAAAACAAAATACAAAATTTATTTTGGATTGAAAGGAGATATTGAGCAACAAATAAAATATGATGTGTCAGCTGGTTTTGGCAAAATGGAAAATATCCTCTATTACAAAGCCAACTCTATTTTCGATGATGTATTTACCCAAAATCGATCTGCTTATAACTATGCCAATGTTTTTTCAGCAACCTATGACAACGGAACAGTTAGCGATATAAAAGGTAGTTTGCAATATTTTCCATTACAAAATTTAGCAATAGAAACACAAGTTAATTATACCAAATACAATTTGGACAACAACGAACAAATCTATTACAAACCTGTATTTTCTGCTAATATCGGTGCAAAATATTCTATGTTGAATCAAAAACTATTGTTAGGCGTAAAAGGAATTTTCTATTCGGATTCCTATACCAATCGATATACCCTATCACAAAGTATCATCGATCCTACCAAATATGATGTTGTAGAGGACAAAAACTATAACCTAGGAGGTACAGCGGATATTAATATTTCTGCGGAATACAAAGTACACCCTAATTTCAGTATTTTTGTATTGGGGAATAACTTACTCAATAGCAATTATCAATCTCATCTTGCTTACAAAGTACTAGGAGCACAAGTAACAGGTGGGGTAAAAATTGTTTTTTAATACAAAGAGAACAATTTTTTCTTGATGGCTCTATAGTTTAATGGATAGAATTAAAGATTCCGGTTCTTTAGGTTGAGGTTCGATTCCTCATAGGGCTACAATTGTTTTATTTTAAATTTTGGTAAATATCCATAATTTTGAAATAAAATAAACAAAATTCCTTTTGAAAATACTTTTTGTCTAAATTTTTAATCATGCAAAGAAATACCCTAACAGAAGAGAATTATTTGAAGGCAATATTCCATTTGGTTAATGAAAAAAATGAAGTAGGTGTTAATGATATTTCCAAATTTCTATATGTAAAAATGCCTTCGGTAAACAATATGATGAAAAAATTTGCCGAAAAAAAGTGGGTAATCCAGGAAAATTACAAACCTATAAAAATTACAAAACTAGGAAAAAAAGAATCCGCTTTGGTTGTTAGAAAGCATCGACTAACTGAAATGTTTCTCGTAAAAAAAATGAATTTTGGTTGGGAAACTGTTCATGAAATTGCTGAACAACTGGAGCATGTACATTCTCCAATTTTTTTTGATAAAATGGACGAGTTATTAGGTTTCCCAACAATTGATCCCCACGGAGAACCCATTCCGGATAAAGATGGAAATATTATCGCTCAAAATTTGAAAAAATTGAGTAATTGTGAGGTTGGAAACTCACATACCTTTGTTGCAGTTACCAATTCCGAGGACGATTTTTTAACTTTTCTAAATGAAAAAAAATTGCAACTCAACCAGGTATTTAACATCATCAAAATCGAAAAATACGACCTTTCTATGACTATAGAAGTAGAGGGTAGATTGGAAATATTGAGCCATATTGTTAGCCGACAATTGTTGGTAAAATAAAAACAGAGCCTTTTTGGACTCTGTTTTTTTATTGCTTTTTTAGGATGTTTTCTATTTGCTCATAGCGGCAGCTTTTGCTTTGTACTCATTGTATTTAGCATCATTCTTTGTGGATTTGTACAAATCTCTTAATAATTCTACAACATCGATATTGTTACTGTCATTTTCATACCATTTTTCTGCATAAGGCAAAGCTTTTGCGAAACGATTTCTCCTTTCTTGTAACAACTTGTTGAATTGCTCTGTTTTTCCTGCTTTTCTTAAAGCTTCAATATCTTCAATAGCTTTTTCATCATTACCCATGGTTAGAAAGGTTAGATTTTGCCAAGCATTACTCATTTTTGGATCTATCTCCAAAGCCTTTTTGAATGAAGCCTCCGCATCTGCAGTCGTTGCAGGATTTTTACTTTGTAATACACCTAGGTTGTACCAATTAGTTTTATCATTAGGATTTTTTGCAACCTGTGCTTTCAGGTTATCGATAAATTGGTCGTTTTTTCCTGATTTGTAGAAAACTACTCCTTGTAATTCTGCCAATCTGCTATTTCCTGGGAATTTTTTTAGACCTTTATCTATTAGGGCGATTGCTTCATCATTTTTTCCTCCTTCTATCAATAGTCTTGCAGTTTCTTCATATATTTCTGGTTCTATACTTTTGGTAGTTTCAGTTTTGAAGTCGGAGTAATCTGTAGATTTTTTCAGCATTTCCCAAGTTCCTCTGTCGAAATTTTCCACTTTTCCGGATTTGTTCTTTGCAAGATAATTGGTTTCTACACCGGTATATCCGGAATTTACCAATTGTTGCATAATAGGTAGTGCTTTATCATTTTTTTTATCGTAAGCATAACTTAGTGCAGCATTGTAAAGAAACTGCCCATTGTCTTGTCCACTAGCTTTTAGTAGGTAGTAAGTTTCAGTAAATTTGTCTCCTGCCTCTTCATATTTTTTTGCATTGTAGGCATTGGCAGCTTCGGTATTGGATTTTTGCAAAATAGGATTAATGATTGCTGCAATCTTCGGTAGGGTAGTAGGCATATATTTTTCTGCTTTCAGTCCTTCAATTCCAGAAGCTTTTGCGGCTTCGTCTCCCCAAAAATAAACTTTATTTTTTTCTGCATCTTTTCCGGTATATACACTTTGTTTAGTCATTTCACTAATCTTGGAAAGCATATTTGCTCCTTCCATAGCTTTTCCGGAAGTTACCAACTCCAGTCCTTTTATAAAATAAAATTGTTCCAGAGTTTCTGGGTCAAGAAGTTGAGTTTTGTTGCCTACAAGTGAAGATGCTTCGTTTATTTTTGTTTTTGCGAGAACCAAATCACCAGACTCTACAGCTTTGTAAGCTGCTTGAATTTCTTTTTTTTGAGCATTGTAAAAACTTAAAGTTAAAACAAATGCACTAATGATTATCTTTTTCATAAATAGTTATTTATTATTTTTTTTGTTTTGATGAATGATTTTTTTTAAATTTAATATTAAACAAATTTCAGAATAATTTTATTGATGATAAATTTAAGAAAAATGGACAAGCAAAAACTTGTCCAAATTCATTAATTGTCGTTTGGTGTATTGTTTTCGTTGTTTTCGGAAGTAGTTT